>JAZSDA010000034.1:0-42407 GCA_045530955.1 Candidatus Gastranaerophilaceae bacterium | reverse complement strand
AAACCATTCTTGAAAAAAGAGGCTAAGAAGATAGGAAGCGAAGCAGCTAAGCAGTTAAGTCGTCATCCTGAGGTGAAAACCGAAGGATCTCGAACAAGTAATGAGATTCTTCGCTCCGCTCAGAATGACGGAAGTCGTAAGATATTAAAACAAATGATACCAGAACAAAGAATGGTATATGGTGCTAGACATAATACATCAAGAACCGCAAGTTCAGGGATGTTGAAACAGTTATAGAAATAAAATAGAGGGTTTGAAGATCCTCTTTTTATTTTACAACTTTATTTAATCCGTGAGGTTTATCAACATTACGTTTTAACCTCAATGCGATTTCTAAGGCTAACATTTGTATCATTACTGCGATACAGAATGTTTTGATTAAAGGTTTGTCGCAATCAATATTCAAGTTATATGTTGATTTAACGTGGTTTGTTCTGTTTCCTATAACCAAAATTGGCGGATTATAGCTATCTTTAATTTTGCCAAGATTTTTGATTGTAGAATATGTCATATTGTCGTTTAGAACATACATCAATACTGCGTTTTTGTTGTTTAGCATAGCAACGTGTCCGTGCATAAATTCACCCAAAATTGATGAATTTGTGTATAAGTATGATGTTTCTTTGATTTTTAAAGACGCTTCTTTTGCAAGTGCATAAGATTGTCCGTCTGCAGTGATAACAATATGTTTATATTTTGATAAAAATTTTGCAAGTTGTTTTACTCTTGGTTTAAGTGTGTAAGTTTGTTCAATCAAACCAGGAATTGTCTTTAATTCGATAATATGTTCATAAACATCAATATCTTTATCTTGAGCAAATTTCAGTGCAAGTAATGTTGAACAAAGAAGTTGTGATGTGAAAGATTTTGTTGCAGCAATACTTTCTTCTTCGCCTGCAAGACAAGCCACTTGATAATCTGAAGCATTCCAGATTGTAGAGTTTTCTTTGTTTGTGATACAAAGTGTATTTACACCAAATTCTTTAGCTTTTTCTAATGCACTGTTTGTGTCTGTTGTTTCCCCAGATTGTGTAATGAAAATGTATAAAAGTCCATCGTGGTGTGCGATAGTTTCTTCTAATAAAAATTCACTGGAATAAACTGCACGTGCTTCAATTTTAGAAATTGAACCAAATATTTCTGCCGCATATCTTGCACAATGGTAAGATGAGCCACTGGCAACAATAATAATTCTATTTATATCTGATGGTGTTTCAATATTAACAGACCCATCTTTTTCAATATAAGTATCAAGAATTTTTTGAGTAATTTCTGCTTGCTCAAATATTTCTTTTTCCATACAAGATTGTTTTTTTACCCAGAATTTCCAGTTCATACCCTCTCCTAGAGATTAAAAACCATAGTCCTCCCTTATGTGGGGAGGACATGATTTAAAAATTATCCGATAATTGATTTGATTAATTCGTTAACAGTTTTAGGGTTAGCTCTACCTTTAGTTTCTTTCATTACTTGACCAACGAAGAATCCTAATAGGTTAGTTCTGCCGCCTTTGTATGCTTCAACTTCAGCAGGGTGTGCATCAATAACTTTTTGAACAAGTTCTTTGATTGCACCTTCATCTGAAATTTGGCTTAAACCTTTTCTTTCAACGATAGCTGAAGCTTTTTCACCATTTGTAATCATATCTTCAATAAGAATTTGTTTACCAATGTTGTTTGAAATAGTGCCTTTTTCGATTAAACCGATAAGCTCAGCCAAGTTTTCTGGAGTTAACTTAGTTTCTGTGATTTCAACTTTAGCTTCTTTTAAGTAAGCTGCGATTTCACCCATAATGAAGTTAACTGCAGTTTTAGGGTTTGCACCAAGTTCGATAACTTTATCAAAGAATAATGCCAATCCCATTTGTTCAACGATTACGCTAGCATCGTATTCGCTTAAACCTAAACTTTGGTATCTTTCACGTTTTTGTGAAGGAAGTTCAGGCATAGTTGATTTAATTCTATCTACCCATTCTCTAGAAATTTCTAAAGGCATTAAATCAGGTTCAGGGAAGTATCTGTAATCGTGAGCATCTTCTTTGCCTCTCATAGAACGTGTTTCACGTGAGTTATCATCCCATAATCTTGTTTCTTGAACAACTTGTCCGCCTTCTTCAACGATATCAATTTGTCTGTCGATTTCGTATTCGATTGCTCTTTGAAGTGCAGAGAATGAGTTTACGTTTTTGATTTCAGCACGTGTGCCGAATTCTTTAGAACCTTTTGGCATAATTGAAATGTTAGCATCACATCTCATTGAACCTTCTTCTAAGTTACCATCGCAAACGCCGATGTACCTAACGATGTTTCTAAGTTCTTCCATATAATTTCTAGCTTCTTCAGAACTTCTCATATCAGGTTCAGATACGATTTCTAATAGTGGTGTGCCTGCTCTGTTTAAGTCAACTAAAGAGTAGCTAGAACCAGCCAAACCATCTGCACCTGCGTGAACAAGTTTGCCTGCATCTTCTTCTAAGTGAGCACGTGTGATACCGATTCTTTTGCCTTTGATATCTATGTAACCGTTTACACAAATTGGCTCATCGTATTGAGAAATTTGATAACCTTTTGGAAGGTCAGGATAGAAATATTGTTTTCTATCAAATTTACAACGTGATGGGATTTCGCAGTTTAGTGCTAAACCTGTTAGAATACCCATATTAACAACTTCTTTATTAAGAACCGGTAGAACCCCAGGCATACCTAGTGTAATAGGGCTTGTTAATGTGTTTGGTTCTTGACCGAATTCGTTTTTATCAGGTGCGAAAATTTTTGATTTAGTTTTCAATTGAGCGTGAACCTCTAAACCAATAACCACCTCATATTTGTCTCTTAATTCTTGATCCATTTTTATATATCTCCTTATTTATCTTTATTTTATCATAAACATTTTTATTGTTTTTTTTATTTACCCTTAACCCCTTGCGTAGATGTCGTGTTTTGATACAACTCTTTCAGGTTCTTTATATGTTTTAATATAATCGATTGCCTCTTGTGGGGTTTTTGCTACAAAATACAATTCTTTTGAGATTCTGTTTGCAAATTTTTCTTCAACAATTACATCAAAAAATTCTAAAAGTTTATCGTAAAACCCGTTTGTATTTAGTATTACAATAGGTTTTTTGTTATATCCAAGTTGTTTTTGAACAATCATTTCGGCAAGTTCTTCTAATGTTCCAAATCCTCCAGCCAAAGCTACAACGGCGTCTGAAATTTCGTCCATTTTCTGTTTTCTATCTCTCATTCCAACTGCTAAATGGAATTCATCACAGTTATCTGTTCTGCAACCCATATCAACCAATCGTTGAGGCATTACACCATAAACTTTGCCACCATTTGCTTTAACTTGCTCAGCACAAGCCCACATCATACCTAGTGTGCTTCCGCCATATACAATGTTAAATCCGTTTTGTCCAATTAATTTCCCTAATTCTTTTGAGTCTTCATAAAATGCTTCTTCTAAATAATTACTTGATGAAGCAAATACACATATATTTTTTATCATTCGTTAAATTCCCCGCCTATTCTGTAATAGTAAGAACAAGAAACGCCTGTTCCAACTTCAGAACAATCTTTTTTCAAATCTTCTATATCCCAGCCTGCACCAATCGGAGTTGTTTTTCCATCAGCAAAAATATTTACGCCAAAGATGTCTTTTCCCCAAGTGTTTGGTCCTTTTAAACCATTCATATCAAACGCCATAATAAACGCAGGGTGGAAAATGTCATCATCTTTAATGTCTTTAATTCCCATAATTTTACCATTTTTATTAAGGTAAAATTTTTCGATATAAAAATCGTTGTCTTTTTGTACTTTTTCACCGTTCATAAAATGAGGTGTATAACGTCTTTTTATAGCATCGTCTTCTGTAATCCTTAAATATGGTTTTACAAGATTTTTCATTAACTCTTCACGTGCGTGGTTTGTTTTTGCACGTTTGAAACTTTTAACAATATCTGCATCGGCTTGTGCACTCATTGCTGAAAAAATATACTCAATCTTATGATAAGTATCGTTCCATTGTGAAATGTATGATGCTTCTTTTGATGCTATAAATTTAGTTGGAATAAGCATCAATGCAGTTGCAAAGATTACAATTATTGTTAATGAATATTCGATTCTCCAAAAACGTTTTTTCATAATATCCCCATTTATGTATGTGAAGATATGGCGTAAATTACGCCATATCTATACGTTTTTTCTCTTCGGTAAGTTTTTCATAAACCCATTCAGGGATGAAGTTTTTACCTAAAATAATTTGTCCGTTCATAATGTTTGGTGTGTGGAAATCTGATCCACCAGTAACAATAAGACCTAATTCTTCAGCCATTGATGAGAAGTACTCAACACAAGCCGGAGAATGTTTTCTATGATATGCTTCAATCCCTCTCAAACCATAATTCATTAATTCTTTAATCAATGGTTCTGCGATATCTAAATCGTGAGGGTGTGCGATTACAGGAATACCACCTGCATCATAAATGATTTCAACTGCATCAAACGGTGAAACAGTTTTTCTTTGTACATATACAGGAGAATCATCGTGGATGTATTTTGCGTAAGCATCCATAATGTTATTTGTTCCGCCTGCATTTGTGATAGCTTTTGCTATGTGTGGACGACCAATACTTCCGCCTTCTGCAACAAGTTTTTTGATGTCTTCAAACTTGATTTTGATACCTTCTTTTTTAGAAAGAAGTGCGATAATTTCTTTAGTTTGTTTGATACGTGCTTGTTGTTGACTCTTAATCAAATCCAAGAAGTCTTTATTTTTAGTGTCCATAAAATAACCTAAAATGTGAACTTCATTGTTTTTGTATAAAGTATTAACTTCTATACCACGAATAACTTCGATTTTGTCCTCAAGCCCGTTATCCTTGATGTGTTTTTGGGCGACATCATAAGCTAAAATGTTGTCGTGGTCCGTTATCGCAATTGCTTCAAGTCCAACGTCAAGAGCTGTGTCCACAATCTTCTCTGGCGAGAAAACCCCGTCCGAGAAGTAGGTGTGAATGTGCAAATCAGTCTTCTTTTTCACTTCCTTTTTCCTCTTCTATATTATCATTACTACAATAAATCCTTTTAATAGCCAGAGCACGACCTGTTGCAGTTTCGATATCAACTTCTACTGCATTAATTTGACTGGTTTTGCCTGGTGCGACTTCGTAGCGTTCCGGAATGCTTGTTAAAAATCTTGAAAGTGAGGAGTTATATTCCATTCCGATAACTCCGTCAGATGCTCCGCAAAATCCTGCATCTGTAATGTAAGCCATTCCCTCTACGATATTTTCATCAGCAGTTTGTACGTGAGTATGTGTGCCAAAAAATGCACTAACTCCTAATTCTGCACAATACTTGCCGAAACAAATCTTTTCTGCGGTTGCTTCTGCATGGAAATCTACAATTACAATTGGGGTAATTTCTTTTAATTTTTTGATTTCTTCCGCAACCATTTCCCATTGAAAATCAACAAGGTTTATAAATACTTTTCCTAAAATGTTTATAACCCCGATTTTCAAATCTCCAATTTCAAAGATGCGACTGCCAACACCTTTTGTTCCTTTAGGGTAATTGATTGGTCTAATTAGACAGTCTGATGTATCGATGTAGCTATATATATCCCTTTTGTCCCAAATATGGTTTCCGCAAGTCATGCAGTGAACACCATATTCTTTAAAGTCATTATAATTTTTTTCTGTTAATCCAAAACCGTGTGATGCGTTTTCTACGTTTGCAATAACAAAATCATATTTTTTAGAGGTATCGTTTGCTAAAAAATCACGAACAGCAAGTCTTCCCGGCTTGCCTACAATATCTCCAAAAAATATAACTTTTATTATTTCTTTTCCCATAGTTTCTCTCTAGTTAATATGTTAGGCACGAAGTTGAAATTTTCAACTTCGTGCCATAATAATTATTTTGCAATTTCTGTTGTTCTGAATTCTCTAACAACCGTTACTCTGATTTGACCAGGGTAATCAAGTTCGTTTTCGATACGTTTTGCAACATCTCTTGCCAACTTACCTGATGCTAAATCATCGAATAGTTCAGCTTGAACAATGATGCGAACTTCACGACCAGCTTGAACTGCGAATGATTGTTTGATACCTTCGTAACTATTAACAATTTCTTCAATTTTTTGAAGACGTTTGATATAGATTTCTAATGTATCACGTCTTGCTCCTGGACGGCCTGCTGAAATTGCGTCTGCAACTTTTACAAGTACTGCTTCTATTGTATTAGCTACAACATCATCGTGGTGAGCCTCAATTGCGTGAATAACTTCAGGTTTTTCACCAAATCTTGATGCAATCTCAACACCAAGTTGAATGTGAGTACCTTCTTGAGTTTGGTCAACAGCTTTACCGATATCGTGTAGTAAACCTGCACGTTTTGCGATTTTTTCGTTAGCACCAAGTTCTGCAGCTAACATACCAGCAATATGACCAACTTCTAATGAGTGTTTTAAAACATTTTGACCGTAACTTGTTCTGTAATATAAACGACCTAATGTTTTGATAAGCTCTTTATTTAAGCCCATAACACCCATTTCTAAGGCTGCGTTTTCACCTTCTGTTAGGATTTTCTTATCGATTTCTTCTCTGGCTTTTTCAACCATTTCTTCAATTCTTACAGGGTGAATACGACCGTCAACGATAAGTTTTTCTAACGCTAATTTTGCAATTTCACGTCTTACTGGGTCGAAACTTGATAATACAACTGCTTCAGGAGTATCATCAATGATTAAGTCAACGCCTGTTAATGTTTCTAATGCACGGATGTTACGACCTTCACGACCGATAATTCTACCTTTCATCTCATCGTTTGGTAAACCTACAACTGAAACTGTTGTTTCTACAACTTGTTCAATCATACATCTTTGCATTGTTGTAGATAAAATTTCTTTTGATTTTTCTAAAGAAATTTCTTTTATTTTTGCTTCGTTTTCACGAATTAATTGCATTTGTTCTTGTGCTAAATCATTTTTTAATTGTTCTAAAAGAGTTCTTTTAGCATCTTCGCAAGACATACCGGAAATTCTTTCCAATTCTTCTGTTTGTTTTTGAACAAGTTCAGCTAAATAATCTTCTTTTTCTAAAAGTTCATCCATTTTTCTTTGTGTTTGGATTTCTTTTTCGGTATATTCTTGAATTTTATCTTCAAGCATATCCTCTCTTTTAGCTAATTTTTGTTCTTGTCTTGCAAGTTCTTGTCTGCGTTCTCTTTCTTCCTCATTAAGAGCATCTCTGTCATCTTGTAATTCTTCAACGGCTTTAATTTTAGCCTCTTTGTAAAGGATTTTTTCTCTCTCCTCTAACGCTTTTTTGTCCTTTTCAACGGACTCGATAGCACTTTTAATTTTGTGCTGTTGAATAATTAGTATGGCAACCAAGACTATTACCGTAATAGCCGCCAAAACTAACAAGGTTGTTCCCATAAAGCAATACCTTATCCTTTTCTATTTTTTTATAATACACACAATGTCGGGTACATATATCCTACCCGAACTTTTATTCAGTTTTTGTTAAATAAAAATCATTGCATATATATTAAAAAATATTTCCTACTACATCTGTTAACATGTTACCATATAAATCCTTTTTTGTATAGTAGTTTTTATTAAATATTTATACTATTTTTGTTTGATTTTTGACCAGCCTCAAAAATAATGGTGGACTTTATTTGTCCACCATTGAAATTTTTAAAATTTTTCTATTATTTTCTAAGTCCAGGGTCTAAGTATGAACCTGTAACTGCTTTGTTAAATAGATATTGAGTTTTTGGTAAAACACCAGCAAGTAAGAAGCTTGAAATACCTACGTTAGCTAGGATGTTAAAGCCTTTTACAAATTTCGCTTTTTTAGCAAATTTTGTGATATCAGCTGATGAACTTGCAGATTTGATGAAGTTTTTAAATTCATCAATAAATTTACCCATATCGTCAATATCAACATATCTTCTTGGATCTCTGTAACCTGATTCAAGGTAAGTTACTTTTTTCATATCTGCTGCAAATTTAGAAAATAAGCTATCAGGTTTTGTGTCCAAAAATTCGATAATGTCTTGTGCTGATTTTGATTTTGGCATTTCAAATGAGTTTTCTTGAATTGAATCAATGAATTTTTTATTATCCAAAATAAGTGGGTCAAGGTTAACGTTTATTTTGAATAATCCGTTTGCAAGTTTGTCTAAGCCTCTTGCAATATAAACAGGAGTTACGAAGTTGAGAATCATTGAACCAATCATTCTGTATGCGTTTACGTATGCTTCTTCTTTATTTCTTGAAGTTGAAACTCTACCAATTGTTAAACCACCATCTGAGATTGCCATTTTATCAATGGTTCTTAAGTTTGCGATTGTAGATGTGATATTTCCACCTGTAAATGATACTTCTTTTTTGTCTTGTAAGCTAAAGTTTTTGAAAGTGTCATTTTTTAATGCTGTAAATGATGTTGCAGCAATTGTTGGGTTTTGTAGGTTGGCAGCATTTGCTGCTTTTTTCTCTCTTAATTTTCTGGTAAGGGCAAAGTTTAGCGGTGGTAAAATAAATCCCATAATTACTGTTGGAATAATTGTTGCCGCACAGAATTTGCCTGTTAATAATTTCTCATATCCACCTTTATTATTTTTAACTTTCATTAAATCCGCTACTGCGTCTTGAACATCTTTAACTTGGATGTTTTTGAATTTTTCGATATTGTATTCAATACCTTGAACTACTACATCTTTAACTTCTGTTGCAGCTTTTTTAGCGTTGCGTTTTGCAACGGTTTCACTCTCTTTGAATAGTTTCAAATTAACAATCGGGCTCCAGCCTTTTTTAACCATAAACTTGTCATATAAAGCTTCTGTTGCAGGAATTCCACCTAACCAAATTGCTGATGTTGCGTATTCGTCAATGAATTTTTCACGTGTAGCTTCGTTAGCAATTTCTCTTGATTCTTTCATGTTTTCGCGTCTTGCGATAAGAATCTTAGAAGGTGCTTCGATACACAAGTCCCTTACTAAAAGTGGGTAAATTGTACTGTTATTTCCGATTGCTGATATTATGCTTGTTACTGTCATGATTTTCTTTTAACCTCAATTCTTTACTAAAAAAACAACTTCATCGCTCTGTTTAATATCCTGAAGAAGTTGTTTTTGTTAAGAATTGAATTTTTTTTATAATCTCTTTTTACGAACGCATCACCAATTCTACAACCTCTTCAGGTCGATATGATGGGTATGATGATGTTTTTGTAAAAAGATATTTGTCATTTGTGAATTTCCTTTGTATTGATTATATTATAAATCTATTTTTTGTCAATTGAGTTGTTTGTTAAATCTGCTTCTAATGCTCGTTTTTGGTTTAGTTTATTGTCGCTTAGATTCCCTAATAGGTAAAACGCTAGGTAGTCTAGTCCTACCATAGTAGCTTTAAGTGTTTTTTCTAATAATGGAGAGAATTTTTTGTTGAGAGAGCTAGCTAAGTCATCTACAAATGCGGATGTAGAGAATATGTTTACAAATTTTTTATTTGGGAGGCAATAAGGTAAAATGTTTAATGCTGTTGCACTAGATAATGCTATTGTTTTATAAATATTTGATTTTTTATATGTATTGCCTTGTTCTGTTTTTGCTTCGTATCCAACAGGGTGGAGTTTTGAAATGTTCATAATTTTACCTTTCGAATGTTGTTTATAGTTAAAACCTCTCAATGTAAAAAGTTGCTATTATTGAAAAGTTTTGTAAAGTAAATCTTTTTTATCACTATCTTGAGTACAGAAAAGGATTGTTTTTTCTTTTGAAGTTTCGCCTTTTAGAATTTTTATTGAAGTTTTTGGTATTTTGAAATTCTTTGATAAATATTCAATAAGTGCTTTGTTAGCTTTGCCGTCAATTGGTTGAGCTGTGATTTTTACTTTAGAAAATTCACCCTCATTTATAATCTCATTTTTCTTTGAGTTGGGCGAAATTTTGATATTAACTATTAGTCCGTCATTTGTTTCTTTAATCATATTTCTAATATAACATAAATCTCATCTTGATAGATGAAATTTGTCGGGTTTTCTTGAAAAACATTAATATAATTTATAAAATTATTGTACTATGTCAGATTTAGAAACGTTTAAAAGTATAAAAGAAGTTTTAATATCCCAAAACCACTCTCCTGAAGATATTGCACAGGTAGAGAAGGCTTATAAATTCGCGAAGAAATTACATGATGGGCAATTTAGAGTATCGGGTGAACCGTATATTATTCACCCTTGCGAAGTTGCAAAAATTCTTGTAGGTTTGGAAGTTGATACAAATACTCTGATTGCTGCATTTTTGCATGACGTTTTAGAAGATACTGACATTACTCCATCCAAAGTGAAAGAGATGTTTGGAGAAGATGTTTTGGCTCTTGTTCAGGGGGTTACAAAACTTGGTAAGTTAAAGTTTAAGTCCAAAGAAGAACGCCAAGCTGAAAACTTTAGACGTTTGTTTATTGCAATGGCAAATGATATTCGAATTATTTTCTTGAAATTGGCTGATAGGCTTCACAATATGCGTACTCTGAACTTTATGGAAGAAGCTAAGCAAAAGAAAATTGCACAAGAAACTTTGGATATTTTTGCACCACTAGCCAACCGTTTAGGGATTTATAAAATAAAAGCCGAATTAGAAGATTTATCTTTGCGTTATCTTGAAAAAGATAAATATTATGAAATTGCACAATTAGTTGCCCAAACTAAGGCAGACAGAGAAGAAACCGTTAATCTTTTGATAAATAAAATTCAAAAGGATGTTCAAAAAAGTGGTATTAATGCTCAAATTACTGGTCGTGCTAAGCACTATTACAGTATTTATGCAAAAATGAAACGTCAAAATATTGAGTTTAGTGATTTGTATGATATTACAGCGGTTCGTGTAATTGTTGATACAGTCAGAGAATGTTATGAAGTTTTAGGTTTAATTCACTCTCAATTTAAGCCAATTCCAGGACGTTTTAAAGATTATATTGCAATGCCAAAAGGTAATATGTATCAGTCATTGCACACCTCTGTAATTGGTCCTAGATCAAAACCTTTGGAAGTTCAGATTAGAACTTGGCAAATGCACCAAGTCGCTGAATACGGGGTTGCGGCTCACTGGAGATATAAGGAAAAAGGTTCTCAAAAAGCTGATAATGCGTCTGATATGAAATTTTCTTGGATGCATAAGATGGTTGAATACGAAAAAGATACTAAAAACGCTGAAGATTACGTAAAAAGTGTTAAATTAGACTTGTTCTCCGATCAAGTTTTTGCGTTTACGCCAGGTGGGGATGTATTAGACTTGCCAAAAGATGCAACACCTGTCGATTTTTCATATCGTATTCACTCAGATGTTGGGCATAAAACCGTTGGTGCTAAGGTTAACGGGCGTATCGTTCCGTTGAGTACAAAGTTGAACAACGGTGATATTGTAGAAATTTTGACATCAAAAACCCCTGCACCACGTCTTGATTGGCTGACTTTTGTTGTAACAAAACAAGCCTCTCAAAAAATTAAACAGTGGTTTAAAAAGAATAATCGTGAAGAACACGTTAAAATGGGTAAGACTAATTTAGAACACGAACTTACTAAAGCTGTGTTTGACGATTACGTAAAATCTGGTGAGTTTGATAAAGTTGCCAAATCTATGAATTATCAGTCTGCAGAAGACTTGTTTGCAGCGTTAGGTTATGGTGAAACTACATTACAAAAAGTTGTTAATAAATTGAAAAAACCTGTTGAGAAGAAACCTGAAGATAGTTTCCATACTTCTCGCAGAAAAAGTTCAAAGAAAGATATTGAAGGTCTTGAGGATTTAATGTATTCACTTGCAATGTGTTGTTCTCCAATCCCAGGAGAGCCAATTGTTGGTGTTGTAACTCGTTCTAAAGGTGTTTCTGTGCATAGAGCGGATTGTAAAACCTTAGAAACTATTCCTCATGAGCGTTTGATGAATATTAAGTGGGCTGGTATAAATACAACAAAAACATACCAAACTACTATTCGTATTGAAACTGCTGAAAAATTAGGTCTTTTAAAAGATATTATTTCTGCGGTATCGGATAATAATACTAATATTGTCAACGCTACTATTAAAACTAAAAACCATGTTGGTATTGTAGAAATGGGATTAGAGTTGGATAATATTGATACTTTGCGAAAAGTTATTGCTTGCATCCAATCTCTACCTGATGTCTATAGTGTAAAACGAATTCAAACATCTTCAACTATGACAAAAAAATCAGGAACTCAAAAATCACAAAAAGGTTTTAAACAAAAAAGAAATGATAAAAAGGAGAACTAAAATATGGCTATTCCTGTAGAAAGTGTGTGGAAAATTTATTATTATATTGCATTATTTTCAACAATCTTGTTTGTTCTAAAGTTAGTTTTGTTTGCAACTGTTGGTGGTGATACTGAAGTTGCTGCAGATTTTAACAGTGAAGTAGATACAGATTGTTCGTTTAATTTTATATCTATTCAATCAGTTATAGCCTTCTTTATGGGTTTTGGTTGGATGGGTTATTCAGCTTTAAAACAATTTGAGTTATCTCAACTTATTAGCTTTGGTGCTGCTTTTGGAGTTGGGATTGTATTTATGTTTTTAACTGCATATTTAATGTTTTTAGTTAAAAAATTAGAGAAAAAAGTTAAAAAAGACAAATCAACTGCTATTGATCAAGTTGGTAAGGCTTACACAAGTTTTTCACCAAGATCAATGGGTCAAATTGAAATAGAAATTAATGGTCAATTATCAGTAGTTAATGCTATGAATGATACAGATGAACAAATAAATTCGTTTGATGTTATCAAGGTTACAAAAGTAGTTGACGACATGTTGTACATAATGAAAAATAATTAATCAGGTTTACATATAAGAAGGAGAGAAAAATGTTCGGATTAATGATTGCAGGAGCATTGGTATTGATTTCAATTTTTGTATTTATTGCAAATCAATACAAAAGATGCCCATCAAACAAAATTATCGTAGTTTACGGTAAAACAGGCGGTGAAAAAACTGCTAAATGTGTACACGGTGGTGGTACATTTATCATCCCATTGATTCAAGATTATGGTGTATTATCACTTGAACCAATGACAACTGATATCGATTTACGTGGTGCACTTTCTAAAGGTAACATCCGTGTTGCAGTTCCATCAACATTCACTTTTGGTATTTCAACAGATCCAAGAATTATGATTAACGCTGCAGAACGTCTTTTAGGTTTATCAAAACCTGATGTTATTACTCAAGCAAGTGATATTATTTTAGGTCAATTACGTCTTGCAATTGCAACTTTGACAATTGAAGAAATTAACCAAGACCGTGAAAAATTCTTGGAACAAATTAACGCAAACGTTAACACTGAGTTAAACAAAATCGGTCTTGAAATTATCAACGTAAACATTAAGGATATTACCGATGAATCAGGCTATATCGATGCTATCGGTAAAAAAGCCGCAGCAGAAGCTATCAACAAAGCTAAAGTTGAAGTAGCACAACAAGAAAAACTTGGTGCAGTTGGTGAAGCATCTGCAAATAAAGAAAAAGAAGTTCAAGTTGCAGAACAAGAAGCTCAAACTTTAATCGGTAGAACTAATGCTGAAAGAGAACAACGTATTAAAACTGCAGAACTTGAAGCTCAAGCAGTTGAAGGTGAAAACATTTCAAAAGCAAATATTGCTGAATATAACGCTACATTAGCTGTTAAACAGGCTGATGCATTTAGAGAAGGTGAAGTTGCTAAAGCTAACGCTCAACGTGATGTATTACTTGCTCAAAAAGATCAAGAAGAAGCTAAATTGAAAAAAGAAGAACTTGCAAGACAAGAAGTTGAAAAACTTAAAATTCAAGTTCAGGCTGATGCTGAAGCTGAACGTGCTAGAAGAATTGCACTTGGTGAAGCTGATGCAATCAAAGCTAAATATTTTGCTGAAGCTGAAGGTATTAAAGCTGTGTTAGAAGCAAAAGCAAAAGGTTATGAAGACCTTGTTAAAATTTCTAACAACAGACCTGAAATTGCAACAAGCTTCTTGATGATTGAAAAACTTGAAACTCTTGTTGAAAAACAAGTTGAAGCTATTAAAAATATTAAATTTGATAAGATTACAGTTTGGGATGGTGGAACAGGTACAACTGGAGGTTCTACAACTGCAAACTTTATGAAAGATCTTATTAAAGCTCTTCCTGCAATGCACGACTTAGCTGGTCAAGCTGGTATCGAATTACCTCAAATTTTGGGTAAAGTTGATAACGGTATTGAAGAAGCTAAAGTGGTTACTCCAAAAGCAGAAAAAGCTGAGTAGTCTTAGCTAGACAAACATGTGAGAGCAACGTCTAAATTAGGCGTTGCTTTCTTGTTTATATAGGGAAAATGTGATACAATTTGTTTATGAATTTTTGGAATAAAGAACATTTATCAAGAGCTTTAACTGATGTGGAATTTTATAATATGCCGGATGATTTTTCGGCAAATGGTTTGCGTGTTCATCATTCTGATTTTATCCTTGGTAATATTGCCCTAATGAAAAAGCCAGGGGAAGAAGTTGGGATTGATGAGGCTTATTTCAAATATTTTCAGGATAAAGTTTCTGCAATTATGACAACTGATGAAAAATATTTTTCTAAGTATAAATTGCCGATAATTAAAGTTAAAAATTCCAGAGATGCAGTTATTATGATGGCGTTTTATATCAGACGTTTGTTTGAGGGAAAAGTCGTTGATATTACAGGCTCTTGTGGCAAGTCAACAGTTACAAAGATGTGTTATGATGTTCTTGAACAGTATGGTGCAAGTGCAAATACTAATCGTTCTAATATCAATTTCAGTATTGCTTGGAATATGACATCATACAATCCTGAGGCTAATTATTGGGTAAATGAAACATCTTTAGGTGGCGGTATGGAATTAAATTCTTATCTTACAAAACCTGATGTTTCGGTGATTACAAATATTGCTCCTGTTCATTTAGCACCGAAGCAAACTTTGGATATGGTAGCGGTTACTAAGGCAAAAATCTTTACTGCAATGCGTCCAAATTCTTATGCGGTTTTGTATAAAGAAACAGATTATTATGAAGTTTTAGAGCAAGCTGCAAAAGAAAAACAATTGAATATTATAACAGTTGGGGAAGCTGAAGATTGTGGTATTCAAATAATTATTGGTGAAGTTAATTATATAAAAGTTTTTGGTAAAGAATATAAATTTAGTGAAGTTCCGACAGCTAAGCATATTCTGATAGATAGTGCGTTGACTTTTGGTGTTTTATATTCTCTTGGATTGCCGATTGAACCTGCATTAGAGATTTTGCAAAACTGGTCGCCAATTATTGGTCGTGGTCAGGTTTTAGCTGGTGAATTTTATGAAAATTGCCATATAACAATGGTTGATGAATCTTTTAATGCAAATCCTTTATCTATGACAAGTTGTCTTGAGGGTTTTGGCATGACATATCAAGATAAAAACAAGGTTTTAATTATCGGTGATATGGCAGAAGGTGGAGTTAATACAGTTGCTCAACATTTAGAACTTGTGGATGTTATTAGAAAAGTTAAACCAAATATCGTTTTGTATTGCGGGGAGCAAATAAAAGTTGTTTGGGATGAATTAAAGCGTGAGTTTTGCGGTTCTTATTATAAATCAGTTAATGATTTAATTCCTGAGTTAAATACGTGGGTTAAAGACGGGGACTGTGTTTTTGTAAAAGCTTCACACTCAATTGAATTGTTTAAGATTACCTCTAACTTTAGAAATTCCATAAATAAATCTCAAAATTAAGGTAGAAAATTATACTATTTTCAAACAAAAGGTTTTGTTGTATAATACAAATAAGATTTTTAAAAGGAGAGAAAAATGGGATATAAAATATTATCAAAAAAAGAAATTTGCCCTAATCAATATGAAATTACTATTGATGCACCATATGTTGTAAGAAATGCCCAAGCTGGGCAGTTTATTATATTTAGAGTAGAAGAAGAAGGGGAAAGAGTTCCTCTAACTATTGCTGATGCTGATAAAGTTAAAGGTGAATTAACACTTGTATTTATGGCAGTTGGTTATTCAACTAAAAAACTTGCTCAACTTGAAGTTGGTGATGAATTGGTTGACTTAGTTGGACCTTTAGGCAAACCTACTCATATCAAAAATTATGGTACAGCAGTTTGTGTTGCTGGTGGTTATGGGGCTGCTCCATGCTACTTGATTTCAAAAGCGTTAAAAGATGCTGGCAACAAAGTTTATATGATTGCAGGTGCTAGAACAAAAGAATTGTTATTCTGGGAAGACAAAATGAAAGATGCTTGCACAGAATTGTTCTTAACAACTGATGATGGTTCTTACGGTATCAAAGGTTATGGTACAACTGTTTTACAAGAACTTATGGATAAAGAAAAAATCGATTATGTAATTGCTGTTGGTCCAATGCCAATGATGAGAGCAGTTGCAGAATTAACAAGAGATAAAGGTATCTACACAGAAGCTAGTATGAACCCTATTATGGTTGATGGTACTGGTATGTGTGGTGCTTGCCGTGTTACTGTTGGCGGCGAAACAAAATTTGCTTGTGTAGATGGTCCTGATTTTGACGCTCATAAGATTGATTTTGACGAAGTTATCAACAGAACAAGAATTTATAAAGATCAAGAACGTAAACGTGGTGAAAATTGTAACTTGCTTAAACAAGTAGAAACTGTATAAATAAGGAGAGTTGTGAACTATGGGAAAAAATGATATTCCAGTATGTCCTCTAATCAGTATCAATTCAGGTATTGATATGGTATGTAGTCAAGCTAAGTGTGCTTGGTATGTTCCAAGTGTACAAAAGTGTTCTATGTATTTATTGGCATACAATGCTTTATTAGAAGCAAACCAAAAACAAAGAGCTAAACAACAATAATAAAAACTATGAAAATTGCATTATGTATAAAGCAAGTTCCTGATACAACTGATATCAGATGGACTGAACAAAATACAATTCAACGTGAAGGTGTTGAAAGTGTTATCAATCCTTATGATGTTTATGCGTTGGAACTTGCTCTTAAATTAAAATCTCAAATAGAAAATACTCAAATTACTGTATTCACAATGGGGCCAAATCAAGCAGAGTCAATGCTTCGCAAGACTTTGGCTTTGGGTTGTGATGATGCGGTGTTGATTTCTGATAGAAAGTTTGCTGGTGCTGATACTTATGCTACTGGTTTAACTATCTCAAGAGCAATCAGAACAGCACTACCTGATTTTGATTTGATTATTTGTGGACAGTTTGCAGTTGATGGTGATACCGCTCAAACAGGTCCAAATATCGCTAATTTCTTAGAAATTCCACAAGTTACATACGTTGATGAATTTGTAAAATTTGAGGATGGTAAACTTGTTTTAAATCGAATTATGGAAGATGGTGTAGAAACCGTATCTCTTGAACTTCCAGGTTTGATTTGTGTTATGACCCAAAATTTTGAACCATCAAGGGTGAAAATTGGTGGAGTTATAGCCGCATCTAAAAAAGAGATTAAGATATTATCAATGGAAGATATTGGTTTAGCTCCAGAGCAAGTTGGTTTAAAAGGTTCTCCGACTTATGTATCTAAGGCTTTTAGAAATCTTTCAACACATAATGCTGAAAAATTTGAATTATCAGTTGATGATTCTGTAAATTTGTTAAAAGACAGACTTACATCTTTAGGAGTTTTGAAAAATGACTAATGGTGAAAATTCAGGAATTTTAATTTACGCTCAAATCACTCGTGAAAATTATATTCACACAGTGTTTTTTGAACTTGTTGATAAAGCAAAAGAACTATCAGAAAAACTTGGTGGAGTGGATGTTAACGCTGTTATATTTACAACTCCAAATTTGATTGATAATTACAAAGAAGCTTTTAGAAATCGTGGTGTGAACAAAGTTTTTTATTTTGAAGATGAAGAATTTAAAACTTATTCAACTGATTTTTACGCTAAATCTATTGTTGATTTAGTTGGTGTAATTAAGCCTGAAATTTTACTTATTGGTGCAACAAACCAAGGAAGAGATTTAGCTCCTCGTGTAGCATCTGCTTTGCACGCAGGTTTAACTGCTGATTGTACAGGTTTAGATATTAACGAAAAAGGTTTGTTAGCTGCAACTCGTCCAACATTTGGTGGTCAGTTGATGGCAACAATTTTATCTAAAGCAAATCCTCAAATGGCAACTGTTAGACCAAATGTATTTAAGGTTACAAGAGATGATTCTTATGTTGATACAGAATTTGTTTCTTGTCCTGTAAATATTTCTTATTTAAAGAAAAAAGTTGAATTATTAGAGTTCAAAAAAACTGTTGAAAATGTAATAAATGAGCTTGATTCTGCTGAAATTATTGTAGCTGGTGGTAGAGGTTTAAAAAATAAAGAAGGTTTTGAACTGTTGCAAAAGTTTGCCGATAAAATCGGAGGGACAGTTGCAGCCTCTCGTGTTGCGGTTGAAATGGGGTTGGCTCCTGTTTCAATACAAGTTGGTCAAACCGGTAAAACTGTAAGTCCTAAGGTGTATATAGCTTGTGGGATTTCAGGTGCTATTCAACACACTATTGGTATAACTGATTCAAAACATATTATTGCAATAAATAATGACCCAGAAGCTCCGATATTTGAAATCGCAGATACGGGTATTGTTGGTGATTTCTTTGAAATTGTTCCTAAATATTTAGAGTTGTAATAAAAACATTTTGTCATTCAGAATGCTTTAGCTTGTGGAATCTAAAATATTTTTATTATTATGAGATTCTTCGGTAGGCGTCATTCTGACCGAAGGGAAGAATCCCTAAAAAGACCTACCTCAGAATGACGTTCCAATATTTTGTGTAACAATATTTTAATATTTTAGCAAATAATATTTTTATAAACTTTAATGTTTTTGTGTTTATTTACCCTAAGGAGATTTTATGAATATTAGTTTTACCCCTGCGAATTATCGCCCAAATTTCCAAGCTCGTTTTAATAATGATGCTTGGTCAAGAATAATACTTAGAGAGTTGGCAGAGAAAGATCCAGAAAAAGTTTTGGCTGCAAATTTATTATTAGAAGATATGCCAGATGATACTGTTTATAAGTTGGATTCTAAATTGACACCTTTAGGTACTCCTCGTTATTCTCTACATTCAAGTAGAAAGGGTTTTTTGCTGTTTCCTTTAGAGCCAGAATGTTATCAAGATATTTTTAGAGCATTAAGTTGTCACTATGAGAAGCAATGCGACGAGCCTTGGTATTCAAGTAATAATAAATATATGCTTCAAGCAAAAGAGGCTGTAGCAGAATATCGTAAAAATTTATCTCCTGAATCTTATGAATTGGCAGAAGAAATTGATGATTTGGTAAAATTACGTGATGAAATTGATGACAAAATTAGAATTAAAACTGATGAAAAAGCTTTAATAGATAAAAAAGATGGTGATAAAGTTGCTAAAGCTATCGTTAATGGTATTTTTGAAGTTTAATTAATTTCATTTATGTTTATGTTAAAATAATAAGGTCGAAAGACCTTATTATTTTTTGTGATGAAAGGATTGTGGATATGACAAATAGAGTTGTAGTTGGTGCTCAATGGGGCGATGAAGGTAAAGCAAAACTTACTGATTTATTAGCAGAAAATGCTGATTTAATTATCAGATACCAAGGCGGATGTAACGCAGGCCACACTGTTGTTGCTCATGGTAAAACTTTCAAGTTTCACCTAATTCCGTCAGGTATTTTGTATAAAGGTAAAACTTGTTTAATCGGTAATGGTACAGTTATTTTACCTGAATCTTTTCAAGCTGAAATTGATGGTTTAAAAGCTGAAAATATTGATTTGTCAGGTTTAAAAGTTAGCCCGCTTGCGTCAATTACAATGCCTTGGCACACAGAAGTTGATGGTTATTCCGAATCAACTGCAACAAAAGGTAAAATCGGTACAACTAAAAAAGGTATCGGACCTACTTATACAGACAAAATGCAACGTATTGGTTTGAAAATTATGGATTTATATTCTCCAGAAGCGTTGTCTGAAAAGTTAGACGTAATTTTACCTATAAAAAACAAACAATTAAAAGAATTATACAACTTGAAAACATACACAAAAGAAGAAGTTTTGGCACTTTGTGAAAAATATGCTGAAATCTTCAGACCATTTGTTTGCTTTGATTGGCAAGAAATGCTTAGAGATGCAAAAAGAGCAGGTAAAACAATCTTATTTGAAGGTGCTCAAGGTGTAATGTTAGACGTTGACTTTGGTACATATCCATTTGTTACAAGTTCAAACCCTGTTGGTGGTGGTGCTGGTACTGGTTCAGGTTATGGCCCAACTACAATTGACGAAGTTATTGGTGTTGCTAAGGCTTATGTGACCAGAGTTGGTGAAGGTCCATTCGTATCAGAATTAACTGATGAAATCGGTGAATCTATCCAAAAAATTGGTCATGAGTTTGGGGTAACAACAGGTCGTCCAAGACGTTGTGGTTGGTTTGATGCTGTAACTATGAAATATGCTTGTTTAGTAGGTGGTTTAACATCTGTTGCTCTTACTAAAATCGATGTATTCGATACTTTCGATGAAATCAAAATTTGTACAGCATACAAAGATACTCGTGATGGCAAAATTTATACATCTTATCCAGAAGATGTTTATATTCACAAATACCTTGAACCTGTTTATGAAACTCATAAAGGTTGGGGACAAGATATTACAGGAATTAGGAAGTATGAAGATCTTCCAGAAAATTGCCGCAAATACCTAGAAAGACTAGAAGAAATCCTTGAAACTCCAATTTCAATTGTTTCTGTTGGTCCAGATAGAGAACAGACAATTTTTAGAGGGTAAATAATACTTTACAAAAGGGCAAATTTTCTGACTCCTGTGTTTTTATAATTACAGGTAGCTTATTATGAAATTAACACCAAATTATATATCAACAAATAAAATAGGGTATATTCAGAATAATCAGAGTTTTACTTCAAACCCTGAAAAGCCTGTTAGTGCTGAGCCTCAAGTTACATCATTATCAAATGTAACTCAGGATTATGCCGTTAGAACACCAATTGCATATAGTCATGTTGAAGATATAAAGCTATCTGATAAACTGACCGCTAAATGCTATAAGCTAGCAAACGGTCAAAAGGTTGTAATTGTACCAAAAGATGGTCCTACTTATGTTAAATCATATGTAAATACTGGTTCATTTAATGAACCAGATCATCTTCGAGGCATTAGCCATTATATTGAACATAATTTGTTTAACGGTTCAGAAGATTTAGGTGAAAAAGTTTTCTTTGATGAAGTTAATAAATTAGGTGCAGACACAAATGCTTCGACATCTTTTTCTGTAACTGATTATTATATCAAGTCTAATTTGTTAGAAGATACAGACTTAGAAACAAAAATCCAACTTCACGCTGGAATGTTACAATCTCCAAAATTCTTATTAGAAAAATTAGAAAAAGAAAAAAATATTGTTAATTCTGAAATTAATATGTGTGTTTCAGAAGATGGAAATGTTGGTTTTTCACAAACAGTAAAAAATTTATTCAACATCAAATCTTCATCATTGGATTTGATTGCAGGAACAACTGATAATATAACAGCACTCACAAGAGATGATGTTGTAAATTATTTCAAAAGTAATTATTATCCTGCAAATATGGTAACTGTTATTACAGGTGAAGTTGAGCCTGATGAAACTATGAAATTGGTTTCTAAATATTTTACAGCTTCAAATAATCCTGTTAATAAACGTCATTTTGAAAAAATGACACCAATTGATAAGCCAGTTCGTCAAGATATAATTTCTCAAAAAACTCAAGCCGATAATGCTACAATAATGTTAGGATTTGTAGGTCCAAAAAATAATGATGTTAAAGATGATATTCATATGAAAGCTTTGACATATTTATTCTGTGGTTTGGGTAATTCAAGGGTTTCAAATCTTGAGAAAGAATATGGTACAGCTATTGGTGTTATGAACGAAAGAATGAGTTCACGCCCTGAAGATTATAGTATGATGCTTGTTGAAACTTCTGTTCCTGATGCTAAAGTTGAGCCTATGTTGAAAGAAATTTATTCAGCAATTCATAACTTAGCTCAAAATCCACCGTCAGAAGATGAAATGATTGCTATTAAAAATAAAATGAAGAAAAGACATAATGAAATGTTGGAATCTAACGGTTCAATAAATTATTATGTCGGTCATAATATTTTGAATAATTCTGTTGATCATATTACTGAGTACAATAAGATTGTTGATGCTATGACTCCTCAGGATGTTTCTAATCTTGCTAAAAAATATCTTGATTTGAATAAAGTTGCATTAACTGTTGTTCACCCAAATACTGCGTCAAAAGAATCAATTGAAAAAAATCATAAATTAGTTTCTTCAATATCTTTTACAGGTGCAAATAAAAAAACTCCAATTAATATCCAAAATGTTTCTCATTACAAAATGAGTAATAATATTGAGGTGATTTTTAATGATATTCCAACAGATAATGTCGTTTTTAAATATACACTTCAAACAAAAGATTGGACACCTAGAAAAGCTGCAATTGCTGATGTTTTGTCAAGTATGATGTCTTACGGCGGAACTAAGAATAAAACTTTTGAAGAATTGTCAAAAAATTCTGATATGTTGGCTTTAGATAATTCTATAAGTTTCAGTCAGTATGGGGTTTCTGCAAGTGCTAAATTTGCCGTTGATACTGCAGAAAAATCTCTATCTCATTTGCAAGAAAGAATTTTAGAACCTAATTTAACTCAAGAAGAATTAAATGAAGCTATAAAAAGATTAAAAGATGCTTATAATAGTGTTGAAGTTTCTCCTACAACTAAGTTTAGCAAAGTTGTGTTAGACAATACTCCAATGAATTTCTCAGCAAAAGAAAAATTGGAAAGCTTGGATAATATCACACTAGAAGATGTAAAAGCTCTTTATAATGAAACATTTGTTAACGGTCAAGGGCATGTTGTTGTTGCTGGACCGATTTCTTCTCATCCTGAATTGAAAGATATAGTGTTTAATAAATTAGGTGCTTATTCTCAGGTTAAACCTTTGGATATTGAACCTGAAAAATTATACAAACCTATTGATAAGACTCTAGTTTTGACAGATGTAAATAAAAAGAACCAAGCAAATATCATCCAAGGTTACAAATTCAAAGATAGCTTGAATATTAAGGATAAAGTAGCTATCGAAATTCTTGATGAAATTTTAGGTGGTTCACCATCTTCAAGATTGTTTATGGATTTGCGTGAAACAAGACACTTGGCATATTCTGTTCATTCTGAATGTTTCTCATTTGGTGATATGGGTGTATTTACGTTGAATATCGGTACAACAACTGAAAATCAAGAAACAGGTGAACAAACTTTTGATAACGTTAAAAAATCAATTGACGGTTTTAATGAAAATATTCAAAAAATAGTTAATGAAAAAGTTTCTCAAGAAGAATTAGAAACCGCTAAAAAAGCTATTAAAAATAATATTCTAAGTAGTGCGTCTTCAACTGGTGGTAAGGCTTCACTTTTATTTAATTCAAGATATTCTCCATATGGTTTGGATTATATAAATAAATATTATGAAGCATTAGATTCTATTACTGCAGAAGATATTCAAGCCGCTGCAAAATATATATTCAGTGGTAAACCTGTTTATTCGCTTACTGCAACTCAGGCAACTTTAGATGCTAACAAAGAATATTTGGCGTCATTGGGTGAATTGGCTTAGATTGTAGCAACTTGGCTAATTATTTTATCAACCCCATCATAAACGGCTTGTCTTGCTGATGCGGCCTGCACTAAGTGTAGTTTATTTGAATTGTTTACAAGCTCTAAAATCTTTTCTAAAAGTGTTGTTGAATTTGTATCATCGTTTTCCAAATATAAACCTGCACCTTGTTCTACCATAAATCGGGCATTTATTCTTTGATGATCCGCAGCCGCGTATGGATATGGTACAAAAATTGGGGCAATATGGCTTGCACAAAGCTCAGAAATACTTAATGAACCTGCCCTTGAAACTGCTATATCACAAGCCTTTAACACAGTTACCATATCTTCAAAATAAGGTTTTATAATCAAGTTTTTGTCTTGTTCAAATTCAGGATGATACTGTTTTAGTTTTTCTACAACTTCATCGTAATTTCTTTTTCCTGTTTGGAAAATTATTTGTAAATGATAAGTTTGAGTTAGTATTTTTAAAATTGGAATAGTTGCATCGTTTATGGCTTTTGCCCCTTGTGAACCACCCATAATACATAATGTAAGTTTATCCTCAAGTCCTAATTTCGCTCTTGCATTTTCTTTTGTAAGAGTTTTAAATTCGCTCCTGATAGGATTTCCGTTTGTAAAACAATTGTTGTTGTTTAATTTGGTTTTGGCAATATCAAAAGCTACCGAAATGCTTTTTGCAAACGGTGAAAATTTTCTTGTAACCAGCCCAGGGTTTGCATCGCAATCATGCATAACAAAAGGGACTCTCATTGTCATTCCTGCAAATAATACAGGTGCTGAAACGTATCCACCAGTTCCAAAGATAACATTAGGCTTGTATTTATAAATATATTTGCAACATTCAAACCAAGCGTGTATCATTTTGAATGCCCACACAATGAGTGCAAAACTTATTTTTCTGGGCATTCCAGATGAAACGACAGGTAAGAATTCGTAATTCTTATCCTTTACGATTGTTGCTTCAAGGTTGTTAGGATTTCCGACATAATAAATTTTTTCAGTTGAAGCTAGATTTAAAAGTCCATCAGCAACTGCAACTGCAGGATATATATGTCCGCCTGTGCCTCCGCCAGTTATAAAATAAGTTTTTTTGTTATTCATTTTCCGTCCTTAATTTTTTAATTCTTTGTTTCGAAATGTTTAATAATATACCAACCATCGCAAGTGATACGATAATTGATGTCCCGCCATAGCTGATAAATGGTAATGTAACCCCTGTTACAGGGAAGAATGAACTTGCTACTGCCATATTTGCAAACGCTTGGAAGCCAAATACAAAGGTTATGCCGATTGCTAAAAGTTTTCCGTACATATCAGGACAGCGTTTTGCAATTCTCATTCCTCTATGAACAAAAGCTACGAATAATAACAGAACAAACAAGCTACCGACAAATCCAAATTCTTCCGCAATAATTGCATAAATAAAGTCAGTATGACATTCCGGAAGATATGCAAGTTTTTGAATAGAGCTTCCATAACCAGTTCCAAAAATTCTTCCGCTTGCAAATGCAATGAGTGATTGGATAATGTTGTACCCTTTGCCAAGAGCATCACTTGTAGGATCTAGCCAAGCAGTAATTCTATCCCTTTGGTATCCGTGAAGTAAACTTGGTAATTTTGTCAAAATCCCAACACCAATTATACCGCCACCGAACAATATAGGAGCCCAAGGGCCTCTTGCTGCAATATATACGGCAATTGATGTGATTGTCAAAATTACAGCCATACTTAAGTTTGGTTGTTTTAATATGAGTAAAATTATAAGTGCCATTGGGATTACAACCCAAAGGTTTTTTAACAATGTGTTGAGATTAATTTTGTCCTTAAATAGGGATGCTAAAAGCATACAAAACAGTGGCTTTGCTAATTCTGACGGCTGAAGCTGGAATACAACTAAGTTAATCCATCTTTTAGCACCGTTTATTGTTACCCCTAAAGGTGTGAATTGTAATATTAAAAGTAAGCCGATTACAATCCATAAAAAAGTTTTATTATGTTTTTCAAGTTTTTTGTAGTCATAATTCATTAAGAAGCACATAGCTCCAACGCCAAGTCCTGCAAATAACATTTGTTTCCAAAGGAATGAAATAAGACTTACGCCCTCTCTTAAACATTTTGGGGCTGTTGCTGAAAATATCGCAAGAAATCCTATAACAACAAGAAATATAACAATAATTATTAACGAATTATCAGGAGGCGACAAAATAAAGTCCGAAGTATCACGTTTACGTTTTCTTCGTTCTTTTCGTTCTCTTTCTTGACGTTTTGGGGATCTATACTCTCGATAAGACATAATCTCTGAATACTTCTCCTCTGTTTTCATAACTTGTAAACATATCGAAACTTGCACAAGCAGGTGATAGTAAGACTACATCAGGATGAAGTTCTATCCCTTTATCAATTGCACTTTGCATAGTTTCTTCTTTTATGATGTTAGCAAATCCGTTTGCTTTTAAATTCTGTTCAAATCTTTCAGTTGCTTCCCCGATAAGGATAACTGTTTTAATATGTTTTTTTACAGATTCGCAAAATTCTGTCAAATCCGTATTTTTATCTCTTCCACCTGCAATTAAAACTACATCAGTGTCGTTGAAAGAATCGATTGCAACGATTGCGGCTTCAGGGTTTGTAGCTTTTGAATCGTTGTAAAAAGTGATACCGTCTTTTTGAGTGATTTTTTCTAATCTGTGTGCAGGAGCTTTGAATTCCATAATTGCTTGTTTGATAACTTCGTTTTCAACGCCTGTTAATTTTGCACAAATAATTGCACACATAATATTTTGGTAATTATGCTCACCAATTAATGGGCAATCCGACAGGCTAATTATTGCTTCACTGTTGCCGTCTTTTTTATAAATTATTTCGTTATTTTCAACATAACAACAATTGTTTCCGATATTTCCTGCAAAGTAGAAAATTTCACCATCCGCTTGTTGAGAAAATTCCATTAATTTTTCATCTTTAGCATTAAGTACACTGTATTTTGGAGCTTGAGGTGCTTTAAATACCTTTGCTTTAGCGTTGAAGTAGTTTTCTAATCCTTGGTGCCAATCAATATGATCAGGTGTGAAATTTGTCCAAACGGAAATAAATGGTTTTAATGATGGGCTCATTTCTAATTGGTAAGAACTTGCTTCGCAAACAAAATAGTCTAAGTTTTCATCTGCAATATTACAAGGTGGTTGTCCAATATTACCGCACGCTTTAGCCTTTAAACTTTTTGCCAAAATGTGTTCTGTAAGAGCTGTTGTTGTAGTTTTTCCATTTGTACCTGTGATGATGATAAACGGAATATCACATTCTCTATACGCAAGTTCAAGTTCTGAAATTACAGGGATATTGTGCTTTTTGATTCTTTGGATAATTTCGCTGTGAGGTGGAATTCCAGGGCTTGTGATAACGACTTCAGCGTTAACGATAAACTCATCAGAGTGTCCGCCGTATTCAACTTGAATACCCAAACTTTCTAATTCGGCAACTTTACCTTTGTTTTCTTCTTCTACGTATTTACCTTCTGAAAGATAAACGATAGCACCGTGTTTTTTAGCAAATTTGGCAGCTGCCATTCCACTTTTTGACAATCCTAATACAAGAACTTTTTTCCCTAAAATTCCCATTATTATAACCCTCTATTGAATATTGCGTATAAACCAACTGCAAAAGCAGATAAGATTAATGATACTAATGAAAATACCAATACAACTTTCTTTTCATTCCACCCTAAAAGTTCAAAGTGGTGGTGTATTGGAGCCATTTTGAATACTCTTTTGCCTGTTGTTTTAAAACTTGTAACCTGAATTATTACAGATAATGTTTCCATAACAAATACACTACCGATAAAAATTAGTAAAAATTCGAATTTACCTAAAACTGCAAGAGTTCCTAAAAGTCCACCAATAGCCAACGAACCAGTATCACCCATAAATACTTCAGCTTTTGGTTTATTGAATTTTAAAAATCCTAACAATCCGCCTGCAACTGCTGATGAGATTATTGCAAGTTCAGTTTGACCTAAGCCAAGTGAAATGATTGAACACGCAATAAATGCAGGAACACCACAGCCTGCAGCCAAACCATCTAACCCATCTGTTAGGTTATAAGCATTTGATGCACCTGTTATAATGAATACCGCAAAAAATGGGTAGAACCATTTTAAATTAAGGTTGATATTGCCGATAGTAAAAATACAAGCATCAGGGTTTGTGATAACTAAAAATAATGTTGGCAAAAGTGCAATTGCAATTTGTCTGAATAGTTTGCCACGTGGGGTTAAACCATCATTCCCTTTGCCTTTAATTTTGATATAATCATCCTGAAATCCTGCAAATGTGTAAAAAATCAGTGTCATTATTGTAATCAGTGCAATTGTTGTCATTTTTTGTGCTAATAACAAAGTTGTTACAGCCGCCAAAACTACTGCAGCAATGATAAACACTCCACCTGTGGTTGGTGTACCTTGTTTTTGTGCGTGATTTTCAGGGGCAACATCTTTAATATATTGTCCAATCATTCTTTTTCTTAGCATATCAATATATGGTACGCCTAAAAGCATACATAAAATCATTCCAAGCAAGAATGCTATTGTAACCATTATCATAATTTATATATCCCTCTTTTTTATCTCTTCTAATATCTGTTCAAATTTCATTGAACGTGATGCTTTTAAAAATATTGTATTACTGTTATCTAAATTTTCAAGAATGTAACAACCTACTTGTTCGATTGTTTCAAAGCTAGTTACATCAATGTTTTTGGCTGTTAATATATTCCCGATTTCTTTTGCTAAATTACCTACCGTTAAATATTTAACAGTATTATTTAATGTTGATAGAAATTCGCCTACTTCTCTGTGATATTTAATTTCATTTTCACCAAGTTCACCCATATCACCTAAAACAACAACAGGGTTTTTGTAAGTTTCGACAAATGCTTTAACTGATGCTTTCATAGAATCAGGGTTTGCGTTATAGCTGTCATTGATGAATTTTAAACCTTTTATTTCTTCAACTTCCCAACGTTTTTCAATTGGCTGATAAGATGCTAAACCTCTACGGATTTCATCAGTAGTCATCCCAAGTTTCAAACCCAATTCAATTGCTGAAAGTGAATTTTCTATATTGTAATCACCATCAACGTTTAATTCGTAAATTTCATTTTTGTATTTAAATTTTGAATAAGATTGAGCTTTTTCAAGTATTTCAACATCTTTTAGGGTGTAATAAATTTTTTCACCATTAAATTGAACATGTTTTTTTATGATTTCTTGATCTAATGCGATAAATGTTCCGTTATGTTTTAAGCCTTTTGTTATTTCGCATTTTGCAATTGCAATATTATCAAGGCTTCCAAGTCTGCCAACGTGTGCAGTTCCAGAATTTGTAATTATTGCATAATCAGGATTTAGGTGAGTTGAAATAAGTTCAATTTCTCCTAAGCCTCTCATACCCATTTCAACAATTAGAGCTTCAGTGTCAGTTGGCATTGATAAAACAGTTTGGCAAAATCCAATTTCGTTGTTGTGATTAGAAAATGTTTTATGAGTTTTAAATTTTTCTTTCAGCACAGAATAAACGATTTCTTTTGTTGTGGTTTTCCCTGAACTGCCTGTAATTCCAACGGTTATAGGGTTAAATTTTTGCCTATAATATTGAGCTAATTTTAAGTATGCGTTTAGGGTGTTTGCAACTTTAAGCACAAGTTTTGCATTGTTGCAGATAATATCTTTTGTTGTGAAATAAGCTTCAGCTCCTGCTTCTAATGCTTTATCAATAAAGTTTTCACCGTCAAAAGATGCACCTTTTAGGGGTAAATAAATATCTGAATTTTTAATTGTTCTTGTGTCGGTTGAAATTGCAAAAGTTGACTCAGGCGAAACTTCGTCTTTAAGTACAATTGCTCCCGTAATTTCTATTAACTCATCCCTACTAAACATCATATATTTATAATACTCCAAACAATAGCCTTGAACAACAAAGTTAATAAATATTAAAACTACTTGACATCGGGTTTTGAGTGGGTGATAATACTTTTACGTGATTACTCGGGTCAATCGTTTTTTAAAACCCCATTAGAGGGTACGAAACCCCAAACGAAAGGAAAAAGATATGTACGCAATAGTCGAAACTGGCGGAAAACAATATCAAGTAGAAGAAGGTCGTTACGTTGATATTGAATTACTAGATGGCGAAAAAGATTCAAAAGTAGTTTTTGATAATATCGTTATGATAGTAAACGGTAAAAAATCTAAAGTTGGCCAACCATATGTAGCTGGTGCTTCAGTTGAAGGTAAAATCATGTTACATGACAGAGCTAAGAAAATTATCGTTTACAAACAAAGACCTAAAAAAGGTTACAGAAAAAAACAAGGCCACAGACAAGGCTTTACAAGAGTTATGATTTCAAAAATCAGAACTTCTGCTAAAAAATCAGCTTCAGAAGAAACAGCAGCTGAATAAGTCTAAAATCGTTAAGGTACACAAGTAAAAAGGAGAAAATGAAAAATGGCACATAAGAAAGGGATGGGATCTACCCGTAACGGCCGTGACTCCGAAGCTAAGCGTTTAGGCGTTAAAAAATTCGGTGGCGAAGTTGTTAAAGCTGGTAATATCCTAGTAAGACAAAGAGGAACAAAAATTCACCCAGGTAACAATGTAGGTATTGGTTCAGATGACACTTTATTTGCATTAGTTGATGGTGTAGTTAAATTCGAACCTCACAGACGTGACAGAAAACAAGTTAGTGTTTACGCTCAATAGTCTGTAAATTATAGAATTAAAAAAGAGTCAGTGTTTTCACTGGCTCTTTTTGTTGTTATTTTCTTCCTTTTCTTTAAACTTCGCAAAATCCGTTTTCAACAAATGGTTGATCTGGAATATAATATTTAGGGTCAATTGTTAATTGTGCAATATTTTTTTCGTATGCAGGTGTTTCAAATCCGAATTTATTAAGTAGTGCATCTAAACCAGGGATGTTTCTTTCAACAGAAACCCCGTTTGTTGAAGCAAAACCGTCACCCCAAGCACTATTAACGCTTGTTGTAGTTGTTTCGACATTTAACTTGATTTTTACATCGTTATTAATACCGTTTGGTCCGTTTACGCCGTGTACCATAATCTGCTCTCCATATTACTCTCTATAATTTAATAAAGTATTTTGGAAAGTCATTATTTCAGATGCAAAATCTTTTGTTACATTTCTTAATTTAATCTAAAAGTTCGTATAAAGTCCCTGATTCTTGGATGCTAACGTTACCTGTCGGAACTTTTAGAACTTTAGCTTTAACTGTTCTGTTTGCGTATTCAATTGTAATAATATCGTTTTCTTTAACTTGTTTTGCAGCCTTTGCAGGGTTTCCGTTTATGAGAACTCTACCCATATCAGAAACTTCATTTGCTACTGTTCTGCGTTTTATCAGTCTTGAAACTTTTAAAAATTTATCTAATCTCATAGTCTTTATTTTAGCACATATTTGGATTTTATGTTATAATTTCAGTAAGGGAGATTAGTTTTTTATGAAAAAGTTTTTATTATTACTTTTGGCATTATTCATGTTTACGTGTTTGAGTGTATTTGCTGAAAACACAAAGAGTATCAAGTTTGTTCAGGTATCTGACGCACATTTTTCTGCCGAATCTGATTATACTCAAAAAGTTTTGAAAAGTGCTGTTGCTGATATTAACTCTTTGCAAGATGTTTCGTTCGTTGTTTTCACGGGTGATAATGTTAACAGCCCAAAAGAATCAGATTTGAAAGCTTTTTTGAAAATTGTTAAAAAACTAAAAGTTCCTTATTATTTTGCAATTGGTGATCATGATGTATATAAGGCAAATGGTTTATCAAAAGTTCGCTATTACGATATGATACACGAACATAACTGGTTTATGTTTAAACATCAGCCAAATTATAAGTTCAAGAAAAAAGGTTTTGTATTCCTTGTGGTTGATGGGGCGAAAGAAATTATCCCTGGTTCTGTTGGATATTACCGTGAAGGAACTTTGGCTTGGGTTGGGGATGAATTAACAAAGAATAAAGATAAAGATGTTATTATTCTTCAGCATTTCCCTATTGAATATCCTGATAACACAGAAGCAAGTGTTAAAACTCATAAAACTTACAAAGTTGAACAATACAAAGAGTTAATCGATAAACATCAAAATCTTTTGGCTGTTGTATCAGGTCATTTCCATACTAATTCAGAAAATATGATTAATGGTGTTTATCACATTTCATCACCATCTTTAATAGCCTTACCTCAATCTTATAAGGTTATTGATATTGTTACAACAAAAGAGTTTTCTCCAATTATTTATACTCAATTAAGAGAGTTTGAAATTAAGGACTAGCCGGTTTTTTGAATAGGTTTTTAACGAACTTAGCTAAGTCTTTTCTAAAGATAACACCAAGGGCAACTGTTCCTGCTGCTAATAAAATTTTCAAAACGGTTGGAAACTTTTTTCTATCTGGAGCTTTTGTGTGTTTTTGGGTTTCGTAGATATCCATTTGCATTGCATTATAACGCTTTTGTGCCTCATAGTCAGAGTACAAATATCTTTTTGGTAAAAATCCAGGTGCGTTAATAGTTTTCACAACAGGGGTATCTCCGTTGTGCATGTGTTTGTTTGCAGGATTATCTACTTGAACTACCATATATTAATTAAAACCATTTATGGTGAAAAATTGCTACCTGTTTGTAAATAAATATTACCTTTCGATTTTCCTGCTTGATTTTTAAATGTTTTTCATATATAGTGATTACATAGCCGCAGACAATTAGCAGACGAAAGTCTTTAAAACACTAGCTAATCGAGGTTACACAGGGTGCCAAAACAAGGGGCCAAGATGGACTAGCGGATGACCTAAAAGGGTTATTGCTGAAAAGATAAAATGACAACTTGTTAAACCCAATAAATTTGAAAAGATTTGTGTGTAAGATTTTGCGGTAAAAACTAGAAAAGCAAAATCTTTTTTAGTTTTTAGGACAGGTCGATAACAAATAGATTGTGAATAACAATCACAGTAAACAAAGGAGCAAAAATGGCAACAAAAGCATTTAAATCAGAAAAAATAGATGCTATTAAATCAAAAATCGAAAAAGCTCAAGTTGCAATTATTACAGAATACCAAGGTTTGAGCGTAGAAGAAATTACTAAACTTAGACGTGAAATCCAAAAAGGTGGCGGCGACTACATGGTTACTAAAAACACTTTAGTAAAAATCGCTGTTAAAGGTACTGAATATGAAGCATTAGCTGAAAAAATGACAGGACCAATTGCATTAGCTTTCGGTTTTGAAGATCCTGTTAGCCCTGCAAAAGCAGTTGCAAAATTCATCAAAGATACTAAAAAAGGTACTATGATCGGTGCTGTATTAGATGGTAAATTGTTAACTGAAGCTGAAGCAAAAGCTTTGGCAGATCTTCCATCAAAAGAAGAGCTATTTGCAAAAATGCTTGGATCTATCAACTCACCAGCATCTGGTATTGTTGGTTGCGTAAACGGCGTTATGTCAGCGCTTACAAGAGCTATGGCAGCAGTTCGCGATCAAAAAGCTGCGTAGTTTCGCAGTTGTCCCTTAGACTTGTTAGTCTAAATTATGTATAAGTACACAATAAAAATTAAAATAAAGGAGAAAATCATGAGTGTAGAATCAATTTTAGAATCAATTGAAAAATTAACATTATTAGAAGCAGCAGAATTAGTAAAAGCTATGGAAGAAAAATTCGGCGTATCAGCAGCAGCTCCAGTAGCAGTTGCAGCAGCTCCAGCTGCAGCAGCAGCTCCAGCTGAAGATGCAGATGCTGAAGTTTCAGTTATCTTAGCTTCTGTTCCAGCTGACAAGAAAATCGCTGTATTAAAAGAAGTTAGAACTTTAACAGGTTTAGGCTTAAAAGAAGCTAAAGATCTTGTTGAAGCAGCTCCTAAAGCAGTTAAAGAAAACATCAAAAAAGACGAAGCTGAAGCTATCAAGAAAACTCTTGAAGCAGCTGGTGCTGTTATCGAAATCAAATAGTTTGATTAAGATATCAAGATATTTTCAAAGAGGTAATCACTTGTTGATTACCTCTTTTTTAGTTTGATTAATCTTTTCAAATATGTTATATTAATTCTATCAAAAATCAATAGGAGTATTATTATGATTGATATGAAATTTTTATTGGCGGCAATAGTAATTATGTTAGTTTTTATTGCCAGAGATTTCTTGAAGAAAAAGTATAATTTCGATATGGATAATGTTGATAGTACAAAATTAAAGATGATGTTTGCATCTAAAAAAGGTTCTATTGCAAAATCTACAGGAGAAAAATCTTTAGTGTTAATCAATGCAGGGGATAATAAGGCAACTGTTATGGCTACATTAAGACAAATTACAGGTATTGATTACGATGAAGCAAAAAAACTTGTTGATTCTGCACCATCTGTATTGATGAATAATATCTCTGAAAAAGAGGCTGAACTTAATAAAAAAGCACTTGAGTTTGTTGGTGCAAAATTAGAAATTAAATAATTAAAGCAATAATATAAAAAAAGACCGACTATTGTAGTCGGTCTTTTTAGTTACAATATTTTGTGAATTACAGAGTAAGAACGAATCCGCCTTTATCAGCGTTTTTAAGTGCTTCTCCGTCAATTTTTGCTCTAAGATTTTTAATATATTTGTAAACATAATCACGTGGCAAATCTAAAAGTGTTGCCAAATCTTTTGCGTAAACAATTTTATTTTTGTTAGCTGCAAAGTAATCGAAAACTTTTTGTTCTCTGTCTGTAAGAGCTTTTTTGAATACTACTCTTACTTCATCTCTTAATTCATCACCTGTTTGAACTTCGCTGATGATTTCTTTTGCAGCGGCAACAGTTTTTTCAGCTTTTTTAGAAGGAGCTTTAGCTTTAGGTGCTTTTTTAGCAACTTCTTTTTTAGCTGTTGGTTCAGAAACTTTAGTTTCTTTTGCAGGTTTTTCATCATCAATTTTAAGGTTTTGTGCTGAGAATGGTGAAACGTATAATTCTTTTTCTTTTTCATACGCTCTATCAGCTATTGAACTTAATCTTTCAACTTTAGAAGATGACCAGTTTGATTCTTCAGAAATAACAGGTTTTCCGTGAAGAACTATGTCGATAAGATCGTTAGTTTCTTTTTTCTCTTCTACTTTTTTCCCTAATCTAGCAGCAAATTCCTCTAACGTAATCTTTTCTAATGAGCTTCTCCATTGTTTGATCTCTTCCTTGCTCAAGTATTCAGACATTCATTATCTCCTTACTAAAACTATTCTTAAATATATCCTATGTTTTTAATCTAACATAAAAACATGCTCCATGACTCAAAATGTTTCACAACGTAAAACTTTTTTCAAATAATTTACATTTCGTCATATGACATTGATTTTATGCTTTTTCAAGTAATCTGGTGCTGATTTTACCGAATTTAGCTGATAAATTGTCGATAAAATGAATTAAATACAACTCAGGTTCCAAATCTTTTTGATCTAAATCTATAATTGCTCCCCAATCAGCTCTGCCGTGGTGTGCTGCAATCATTTTTGCAACAGATTTAAAGCCTGCACTCATACAAGTTGTGAAGCCATATTGAGAGTGAGAAATCCATTCTTCTCTAAAGTTTGGTGCATAATCAATAAGCCCTGTTTCTGTATCAATTGTGTATTCAAAAATTTTACCAAAATCGTGTAATAAGCACGCAGCGTAGATTTCATCTTCATTTGTTTTGTAGGTGAATTTAGCCAAGTTTAGTTCAGCAAATTCTGCACATTCAACAGTGTGAACCAAAAGTCCGCCAATGAAGTTGTGGTGCATAAGTTTTGCAGCAGGCATAATCTTGAATTCTTTTTCATATTTTGAGAATTGTTCAGCTACAAAATTTCTTAGTTTTTCATCTTGAATTTTGTTGATAAAACCTTGCAATTTTGCCCAATATTGTTCAATTTGAGCTTCATCCAAGCCTAATTTTGCTTCTTTTACAAGTTCAAGAGCTGAAACAAGACAGTTATTGAATTTTTCATTAAAACTTGCAGAAACTATTCTAACAAGGTTTCCAGTTCTAAATATTTTGCTATCAAAACGGTTCAGAGTTTCTTCCCAAAGAATACAGTTCAAAACTGTATCATCTTCAGTGTTTCTTAATTGTAATTTACCCATTTTTGTACCGGCTTTTGTATCACCGATTGAGAATATAACAACTTCGTATAAATCTTCTGTGTTAAACATAATTATTTCCTTTTTGTCTGTTTGTCATTCTGAGCGAAGCGAAGAATCTCTTTTTAGTTATGAGATCTTTTGGGTTGCACCCTCTGGATGACGTTTATTGCCCTTAATTTTTGTCTTTATTAATAATCTTATCACGTCCCCAAGCGAAAGATGAACGAATTTCTTCCCCTGTTTTTTCGATTGGGTGATTAGCGTTTTCTTGTCTTAATTTGTTGAAATTAGTGCAACCTGAAGCCATTTCAGATGTAAATTCTTCTGCAAATGCTCCTGATTGAATATCTTTTAAGATTTGACGCATAGCATTTTTAGCTTCTTCACCAATAACTTTTGGTCCACGTGTCATATCACCGTATTCAGCTGTGTTTGAAATAGAATAACGCATATCAGCTAAACCGCCTTGGTTTACAAGGTCAATGATTAGTTTCATTTCGTGCAAAACTTCAAAGTATGCCATATGTGGTGAATATCCAGCTTCTGTTAGAACTTCAAAACCTGCTTTCATCAATGCTGAAACCCCACCGCAAATTACTGCTTGTTCACCAAATAGGTCTGTTTCTGTTTCTTCTTTGAAAGTTGTTTCAATAATTCCCGCACGACCTGCTCCGATTGCTGATGCGTAAGATAGAGAAACTTCTTTCGAATCCCCTGTTGCATCTTGATAAATTGCAATCAAAGACGGTACTCCTTTACCTTCTTGGTACTGGCTTCTAACTGTGTGTCCCGGACCTTTTGGTGCAACCATAATTACGTTAATATCTGCAGGTGGCACGATTTTTTTATAGTGGATGTTGAAACCGTGAGAGAACATCAAGTATTGTCCTGCTCTCATATTCGGTTTTATCTGTTCTTCATAAACTTTTGCTTGGATTTCATCAGGTATAAGAACCTGAACAATGTCAGCCCATTTTACGGCATCTTCGATAGACATTGTTTTTAGTCCGTAATCTTTTGCTTTTATATCTGATTTTCCGCCTTGTCTTAAGCCTAAAACAACATCACAGCCAGAGTCTTTTAGGTTCATAGACTGACCGTAACCTTGAGAACCAAAACCAATAACGGCTATTTTTTTTGACTTGATTAAATCTTGATTAATATCCTTATCAAGATAGATTTTAAGATCTACCATATCCACCTCATTTCCCTCCTGTGTCCACAGTTTAACACGAAAAGGGTTAAAAGTATAGTTTTTATAACGTTTTATCAAGATTTTATATTATGAGAAGAGATTACTCCTTGGTCTTCTCCAAGTAAAAATACGCTCCAGTTTGTAGATTCTTGTTTAACTGGTTTATAAAAATCTTTTACTAATATCTGTTTTGTTTGAATTGGGTTGTAACCTTTAGTTTTTAAATAATTTTCTAGTTTTTCAGAATCTTTTATGTATTTTTTCTGTTTGATTAGAGGGTAAAATGCACGTTTTTTTCTGGCTATTTCGCAAAGCATAACGTTTATGATTTTTTCATAATCAAAGTCATAACCGCTATTTAGGGTCATATCCAAAATATAATTAAGGTTATCACTGGTTGTGATTGAAAAATACCCAAGGATTTTTTTACACTCTTCTATTACAAATCTTGTTTTATAAAAATCATTAAAACCTGAGAAAAATGTGTCCTGAAATTCTTTTGAATGTCTTGTTAAAGACGGCTTGAACATATTTATCAGTTCAGAATTGTATAGTTCAGAGATTTTTACTGCATCCTGATTTTGGGCATAACGCCAGTTGATTTCAGGTTTTTCTGGGGTTGGCTTTTCTATTTTCCATAATGTTTCAGAAGCACATTGTCTAAATCCGCATCCGTTTATAAAAAGGTTCGATAATTCATCGTGGCATTCATCGATTGTTACCATAAATGATGTTGCACCTAATCCGCCAAATTTTTGGATTACATATTCGATAAGTTGTTTGCCAACTTCATATAAATTTTCTTTGAAGATTAACCTTGTAATGTTGATTTTGTATGGGTTTCCTGGGGTTCTTACTGTTGTAATTAAACCTAAGATTTCATTTTCATCAACAAGAATAAATGATTCAGACTTAAACTTTAGTGAAAGTGGTAATATTGCGTTTAATATACCAACAGGTTCTTCCATAATTGACCTTGCTAATTTGTCGTTTTCGTCTGAGCAAAGGTATGAAACCATTCTTTTTAATCTTCGGTAGTCGAAATATGTCAATCTTCTTATTTGCATAATTACATTATAGGCTTTTTACATTCTTGTTGCAAGTGGAATTATTTTGCATTAACAATACTGTTTTACTAATGCAAAAAAAACAGAGAAGGCTTTTGACCTTCTCTGTTTTTAAAGTATTTAAACTTTAAACTATTAACAACTCATTATTTAGAAGAAGTTAATACATATTTAGCAGCGTTAGATGCTGGTTCAACAGTTGCATCGTGGAATACGATTGGGAAAATATCTGTCATGTGGTTAGCATCGTTTTTAACTGCACAAGGAGTTTCAACAGTGTTAGCTGTGTTAGCATGTTCTGTACAAGAAACTTCTCTGTTTGGTAATGTTGCACCGTTTACGTCGATGAAACCTACACAAGTAGATAAGTCTGAAGTGATGTAAGCACCTGTTAATTGTTGACCGATTGGTAATTCACAACCTTGAGCATCTTTGTGGAATGCAACGATAGAACCGTCAGCCAATGTGTATGCTAAGTAGTTAGCTAAAGTACCAATAGTTGTACCGTAACCAGCTGGTTTTACAATTGAGTAAGCAACTGATGAACCGTTAGCGTTACGAGTGATGTTTGTAACAGCACCCATAAATGTTTGACCAGTTAATGTACCGTTCAAGATAGAACAGAATGTCATAACTTCTTCTGGGTGTTCAGAAGCACCTGCAGCTTGGTCAGCAGCACAAGCTTGAGATGTACCAGCATAGTCAAAGTCATATTGTGCTTGAGACATTAAACCAGCTTGGTTCAATGTTGAAACTGATTTTTTAAATTGTGATCTAAATTTAGCACCGTTAGTGTTAGCGATCAAGTTTGGAATAGTCATAGCAGCAACTACACCAATAATACCTAAAGTAATCAATACTTCTGCCAAAGTAAAACCGGATCTTCTTGTCATAATCTTTTCACCTTTCTTTTAAATAAATAAACTATAACATACGCTTTACATTACGATTATATTACTATTTTTTCTAAAATCTGTCAACCATTCGGATGATTTTTTCAGTTGGTTTCTGCGTTTCAGCCCTCCGATTCCCACCCTCTCCTTTTTGGAGAGGGAAAGACGAGGTTGCTGTATAAAACCTTACCTGTGTTGATTTTAGGCAACATTAGGTATAATAATCCTCATGTATTTTAACTATATTTTTATTAAACCCAATTTAATTAATTGTGTAACATTAATCTTAGGAAATTAATCCTTAAGAATTAGATAAAATTTTTATGTTTCCCTTAAACCCTTATAGATAATGTCTTTTGAGTATTGTAAATTATTGTAAACTTTATATTATTTTTTTACCTCTTAGTTAAAAAATCTTCACATTTCTAATTCTTTAGAATTATTTTTTTAAAGAAAAGGACTTGTTAAAAACAAGTCCTTTTTTATTATTTTCTACTTAATTCATATATTCTGAATTCACTTGGCTCAAGTTTGTCAAAATGCAGATTGTCTGTATTGTCGATTTGTTGAGCTACGAAGTCTTTTTCTTTCATAACATACTCATTTTTTAGGTTGTAATCGCTTGGGATATAGATATTTTTGTCAAATATCGGATAACCTTCAACAATTTCTCTGTAATTTTCACCTGTTGCAGCAGTTTTTGTAACTTTTTCTGTTGGGTATTTGTGGTTTGATACGATTAAATACGCTGTTTTCATTGGCTCTCTTGTAATCAACCACGCACTAAAACCGTCTTCATCATCAATGATAATTTGGGCTTCCCCTTGTGTGATAATGTTGTTATTTTTTACAAATCTGTCAATTGCGTCAAATTTTAGGTAGAAGTTTTCGTTATCAGAACGATGCATTGCAACTTCTTCACCTATTGTGTATTCGATTCCGCCTTGTGTAAAGCTTTCATCACCATCAACATACATAACTGGACGTTGGGCGTATTTTCCGCCAGGTAAGAATTTGTATTTGAACCATTTGTATAAAGCACCTTGTTCGCCAAGTTGTGCAGGATATTGGTCAATACAATGGAATTCACCATCTTGGTTGTTGTATGTTTTTAGAATTGATAACATACTGCCTTTTTTGAATTTGCTGTTATAAACCGCAAGGTTTTGGTTGTCTTCGCAAATTCTTTCAGGAGTTTTGTCAAATTGAGAAATAATGTCATTACCCCATAATAGGTCGAATTTCATATCTTGGTGGTATTCTTTTAAGAAATTATCCCAAAGCATATATTCTGCTAAAGTTGCAAAATATGGGAATTTTTTCTTCATTGTTGAATTTAGTTTGTTAAGAACGTATCTTGGTGCTCTATAACTAATAGGAACTCCATTACGTTCAGAAACTTCATCTACAACGTGGTCGATGTGGTCAATTCTGAAACCGTCAAAGTTATAATCTTTTTGTAATTGTTTCATATTATCAATGAACAAATCAATTACATCTTCATTAAATTTGCCGTTTTCAAGGTTTACAAAATAGTATGGAGTTTGGCAATCAAGGTTTGCAAACGGTGTAACATCATCCCCTTTGTAATCAAAGTGTTTGAACATAGGATATCCGCCGCAATCACTCATTCCATCATATACAGGAACGCCTGCTGAGCACCAAGCTCCGCCAGGTGCTGGCCATAGACCATCACTCATTAATAGTTGAATTGTTTCAACTTGTTTTGTAATATCACTTTCTTCAAGTTTTTTCTTGTCGTTTTTGAATTCGTGAACTTTAGCAACTAAATCTTTTACTCTTTTGTGAATTTTAGTTTGGTAAGCTCTTTCAAGCATAGTGTTTGAATATTTTTTCTTGTGTTCAATCATTATGCCTTCAAAATTATTGTATAATTCTTGGAACGCAGGGCTCAAATCTCCTGAGCTTCCTTGAAGTCTTTGAATATAAATATCTTTTACGATTTGAATATCGTCTTGGTCATTATCTTTTGATAAAAATTCTGCAACTTCATCAACTTTTGCTAAAAGTTGTTTTTGAAGTTCTGTAATGTCGTACCAACGTGCAACTTGAGGGTTTGCAAGTACGAATTTTGAAAATCTTCCTGTTTGAGGAAGTATATCATAAATTACTGGGTGTCCTGCAAGTTGTGCCATTTGAATAAATGTTTGAACTTGTTTTTTTGCATCTAAGCCAGTGATTTGTTCAATATGTTCGTCTTTTAATTTGCTACTAACTTCACTACTTTTTGGAAGATATGCACACCCAAATTCTCTTGGGTGGAATGGAATTAGATAAATTGTTGTATTATAAATTCCATTGTTCAAATTTCCTGATGGTAAGATTAGTAACTGTTTTAGCCAATCGAAAAATTTTCCAGGCTCTTTTGATTCGTTACCGTTACCAAGGGCAGCTAAGTTTATTAATTTAATGTTGTGTCCCTCTTTTTTGAACCAGTCAGAATGTTTTTCTTGGTTTCTTGCAAGTGGGCTTAGTTGACTGTTTTTAAATGAAAACTTATCGTTTTTGAAAACGTTATTTTGTTTCCATTTTTCTTGTAATGCGTATAGAGTTTCTTCATTTGTTAATTCTTCTAACGCTTTTTGGTATGAATATGTTAGATAACCATATTTTTGAATATGCATAGTCAAATATTTTTTTCTAAGTTCAGGAATATTTTCGTATGGATATTCTTCTTTTAATGCTTCGAAAACTCTGTTTAATTCAACGTCTTTAGCAGTTTCGTTCTCTCTTTTCTTAAATAATAAATTTAACATATATATAAATATCTCCCTATGTATAAAAATTATATCATAAGAAAAATTTTATTTTGCAATATTTTAATATTGCCTGATAGGGTAATGGATTTGTGCTGATTTAGGGGTAAATTTGTAGGTAAATAGAGAGGGTTAGCCGAATTTTATATTATGGAGATTTATTAAATATGATTACAGAAGAAAAACAAATTTCAATTGTTATTGTCGAAGATTTTAAATTGACAAGAGTGGGGTTAAGATGTGCGTTAAATTCTAACGATGATTTGAATGTGATTGCAGAGTATGAAGATGCTGTTGAGGGGATAAAACAAATTGAAAAATTTAAACCTGACGTTGTTTTGATGGATTTAGGGCTACCAAAGATGAATGGGATAGAAGCAATGGTGAAAATTAGAGAGTTTTCATCAACAATAAAAATTATTGCATTAACTTCTCACGATAGAGAAGAAGAAGTTGTTGCTGCTCTTAGTTCAGGAGCTAATGCTTATTGTCTGAAAGATATTGATCCAAATAAATTGGCTGATGTAATCAGAGATGTAGCAAAAGGAGTTTGTTGGATTGATTCTGTTGTTGCAAATCTTGCATTAAAATCAATTCCAAA
>JAZSDA010000041.1:0-48469 GCA_045530955.1 Candidatus Gastranaerophilaceae bacterium | reverse complement strand
CGGCAAAATTTGAAAATAGAAAAATAGAAATAAATAATTTGCCTCTTCATATTCGTTGTGAAAAACTTCTTGATAAGGGATTAAATTGTAATAATAAGTATAAATGTAGTAATTGCCCTTATATTGATAAAGAAGATATTTTTAACCATATAACGTGTAGAGAATTAACAGGTGATATTAGAACTCCTGGAATTTTTGAAGAAGAAAGAGCTATTAGATTACCTTGGATAAAATCAGTTATAGAGAATTGTAATAAAGAACATCCAAGTATTAAATATTATGAAACGATCGTAAAAAATGAAAAAAGAAAATGTTTTTGGTTAGAGGTTGAGAAATTTTTAGTAATTATTACAGAAGATAAACAAAAAAGATTATATTTAACATCTGCTTATTATTTGTACAATAGAAAAACAAGTGATAGACCAAGGAGAGATTATAAAAAATATTGTAAAAAGATGAAAAAAAACGCTACAAACTAATGTAACGTCTTTCTATCTCACTCTGCCTATAGCAGCCTACACGTGGTAGGTGAGTATTAATATTATAACATATTAAAAATCATTTGTAAAGATTTCTTGCTTTTTGTGTTACAAACTCTTGACAAATTCATGAAAAATCAACATCCATGCGATAAAGCATGGTTTTATGTCATGAATTTACTTTTATAAATTTGTAATTATAAAAAATACATGACAAGAAAAGATAAAATAATAAGATATAAAGTTATTTTTGAAGATAAACCATATTCTTATGAAGAATGTATAATTTTGTATAAACAATTATTTGTAGAAATATTAAAAGCTGATGAGTTCAAATCGAGAGAAACTATTGAAAGAGTTGTTAGAGAAGCATTCCCTCCAGAATTTTTTAAAGAGATAATAGATTAGTGGATTCGAACTTTTTATAAAAAAGCAGAAAATATTATAAATATTGAGTTTTAGTCCTGCAGAAATATTACGTTTTATTTTTGCAAATTTCTGAAAGCCAAACTAGAACTGCAAAAGCACTAAAAAAGAGGGTTTTAATACCCTCTTGTTAAATCTGGGCCGCAGTGGACTCGAACCACCGACCTCACCCTTATCAGGGGTGCGCTCTAACCACCTGAGCTAGCAGCCCGTATATCGGCTAATGCTTTCGCATGAACAAATGTACTATAAACATTTTTTAAAATCAAGTCTTTTCTTTTATAAAAAATAAAAAGGCTGAAAAACCGCAGTTCACCAGCCTAATATCTAATATACATTGTTCAAGTCACAAAATTACATGTTAATTTTTTGTTCAAAGTTTTTTCTAATTTTCTTTTTAGCTTTTTCTAAGTTTTTAATTCTTTTTTCTGCTTGTTTAATTTTTTTCTTAGCAGCTTTTCTTTCAGATTTTATTGTTGTGTATTTGTTATCAAGCTCTGTATAGCTAGTTCTGTAGTTTAACAATTGGTTTCTTACTTCGATTTGAGCATTGTCTAATTGTAAAATAGCGTTTTGCATTTTTGTTCCACCTGTTACTTGTGATGGATCAAGTAATACTTCACCTTTAGAATCAACTGTTGCTTTTTGAACAGTAGTTGTTTTTACAGGTGTGCTATCACCAAAGTTTAGTGGAGTGAATTTTGTTTCAGCAGCTGCAATACCAGCAGTAACAACCATTACACCAAATGTTATAGCAAAAAGTCTTGATAATTTTTTCATGTTATATACCCCTTTCGTATAGTTGTAATCTTTAATTACATTTTAGATTATTTTTTTCTAAAGAAAAAGAAATTTACATAATTTAATATCTCAATTTTCTGTGTTATTATTTAATCAATAGGACTTGGGAAAATGAAAAAGGAATGGATTTTTGAGAGTACAAATTCTTCTGAAAAGTCTTTAATAAAAAGACTTTTGTATTCTCGTGGAATAAAAACCGAACAAGAAATCCACGAATTTCTTCATCCACTTGAGATGACATTAACCTCTCCAAATGTTTTTACAGATATGGAAAAAGCGGTTAATCGTCTAACTAAAGCTATTGAAGAACAAGAAACAATCATTATCTATGGTGATTTTGATGCAGATGGTGTAACTTCAACTTCTGTCCTTTATAAGACCTTGAAATTTTTAGGTGCAAATGTCCATTATTTTATTCCTGACAGGGAAAATGAAGGTCATGGCTTTGATAAAGGTGCGTTGATTAAACTTATGACATCTGTTAAGCCAAAGGTCATAATCTCTGTTGATTGTGGGATTTCAGACGTTGATGCGGTGAAGTTTATCAACAGTTTTAAGATTGATACTATTATTACAGATCACCACGAAGCACCTGAAGAATTACCTGAAGCTTATGCTATTATCAACCCAAAAGCCCCAAATGCTTTAGATGAAAGTCTAAGTGCAAAACAGATTGAATATTTAACATACTTAGCAGGTTGCGGGGTTGCGTTTAAAGTTGCCCAAGCTCTTTTAACAAAATATGGAAAAACAGAGTTTGTTTATGAGATTTTACCGTTTGTTGCTGTGGGTACAGTAGCGGATGTAGTGCCACTTTTGGGCGAAAATAGATATCTTGTAACCAAAGGTTTGGAATTGATATCACGTGGTAAACATTATGGTTTGCAAAAACTTTTAGAAAGTGCGGGTTACAAGATTGAAAATGGTGTAACGTCTGAAAATATTGCATTTGGTATTGCTCCAAGAATTAACGCATCAGGTCGTTTAGACACTGTTGATGCGGCTTTAAAGGTTTTGATTTCCGATAATCCACATGAAATCAATATGGCGGTTGATAGTTTGAATGAACTCAATAAGGTTCGTCAAACTTTGTGCCAAGAGGTTTTTGAGCAGGCGGATAAAATGGTTCAAAAAGAGGGTAACAAAAACCCTGCAATTGTTTTGTATAGTGATGCTTGGCATATTGGAATTATCGGGATTGTAGCATCTAAACTTGTTGAAAAGTATTATAAACCTGTATTTTTGATGTCTTATGTGAAAGAAAAAGACCAATTTAGATGTTCAGCAAGAAGTATTGAGGGTGTGCCGCTTTATGAAGTTTTAGATGCAAACGCAAGTTTGTTTGATGGTTTTGGTGGGCATAAATTGGCAGCTGGTTTAAGTTTTACAGGTGCAAATACTCCGTTTGAAATCGTTAAAAAAGCGTTAAACGAAACAGTAAAAGAATACACTTTAACAAAAGAATTGAAACCATTTGTAAAGGTTGATTTGTTGGTTCAACCTCAAGATATTACGACTGATTTGATTGAAGAAATTTCTCAATTAGAACCGTTTGGGGCGTCAAATCCTAGTCCTATATTTGCGATGAACGGTTTAAAAGTTACTCAAAAACGCTTGATGGGTAGTGATAATTCTCATTTAAGACTAACTGTATCTTCAGGAGCTACTGATTTTACTGCTATTTGGTGGAAAAAGGGTGATATCGGTTTAGGCTCAGGTGATAGTGTTGACGTGGCTTTTCACCCTCAGATTAACGAATTTAATGGTAATATTTCGGTCCAATTGATTATTGATGATATTCATTCAGATGCCTTACCTGAAGAAGAACCGGTGTCAAAATGCAATTACAAAATCTACGATAACCGCACAAAGACGGGCATTTTGAACAATGTGAATGACTATATTAAGAATTCAAAATTGAACATAAAAGTTTTTGCTGAAAATCGGTATATTTTGGATACTGTAAAATCGTACCCAGAGATAGGGGCAAGAACCTTTACTAGACAGGATATTCCGACTTGTGATGTTGTAATGTTCTTCGATTACCCTGCTGATAAACAAACTTTGGATTTAATTCTTGAAAAAGCTCAACCAAAAGGGGTGCATTTTATGAATTATGAGCCGAAAATCCTTGATGAGCAAGAGTTTTTAAAAACTTTTACAGGAATGTTGAAATATGCAGCTCATAATAATTCAGGAAAAGTTGAATTAGTCCGTTGTGCAAGCTTTTTGGGTAAATCTTTGAATATTTTTGAGATGTTATTGGCTCTTTATGAAGAAGTTGGGTTTATAAAAATCTTAGAAAAGAATTCTTCATTCTATGTAATTGAGTTTTTCGGTGTGGATGATATTTCAAAAGTATTGCATAGCGAAAAATATGCTCAGATTTTTGAACTTATTATTGAGTGTGAACAATTCCAAAAAAGCCTTTTAGAAGATAATTTAGAGCAAATTCTGTGTTAATAAGTACAAGTTATGAGATTCTTCGCTTTGTACAGAATGACGTATGAATTATATTTACTCCAAAAATCCATTAAATAGAGGATAAAAGCTATTCTGTCATAATTTAAAATATAAATGGGTAGGTCTTAAAAAGAATTTGGGAGGCTTGTATGGAAAGCATTATCAATGAAAACGTTGATATGTATTTGCCAGGCAATGAAGAAATGTCTGATTCTATTACTCAGAATTGGACAGAACAAGCCTTGGAATGTTATTCAATCCAATGTGATTGTAAACGTTGTTCTTTGCGAAACGGACACTATTCATTTATTTGCCAAATGCCAAAAGTAATCGACGCTTTATTACAGACAGTGGGAGAACCTGAAACCGAACGAATGACAGCTTAGTAAACTCCTTTTACACAACCCTGAAGTTTTGTACAAAAGTACAAAAAAAGAGCCATAAACTTTGTTTTATGGCTTTTTATTATGTATGTGTCTGGTAGTCGTTAATCTTTGGCTAATTGATTTTCATTGAAGTGAATCAATTTTGCCAATTGCCATTGTCTGGCTTGAATTTCCTGAATTCGGTCTTTAATATTGTCCAATTCGCTTAAAAGTGTTTGTAGATCTTTTCTTTCATAGGAATAGGCTACTGAGATTGGTCTTTCATCAGTATCGGTCGCCCATTCAGGTAAGAAACATCCTTTTTCAAACAGTTCTTTTTCGTTCATTTCACATATCTCCAAAATCTAACAGCTATTAACCTTCAGTGGTTAATAATGAATGGAAAAAATCCACCAATTTGAAATTGCCATATTTAAACGCAATAGGTTTATTAGCATATTCGTTGTGTGTGATTTTATTTAATGTATCCATTTCTTCGTTTGTAAGTGTGCCGAAATCGAAACTTGTCATTTCAGCATAATCTACCATTAAATCTTCTACATCCATAATCTTTTTCTCAAACATTTTTAAATACACTCCTTAGATTCTAATTACAGAGTGTATATCGGAATATTGAGAGAAAATCTTTAGAGATTTTAGAGGTTTTGTTACAATTGTTCATATTTCAATGCCATGGGGTTTAAAAACCAAACATAATATCTTATACTATAATTGTAGTAGAAAGTATAAAATCATAGGTTGCTATTTTAGGAATTCAGACGTGTCGGAATTCTATTTTTCCGTCTGTTTGAGGTATTGATTTTATTGCTACATGAGGTTAGAATTATGTAGTAATGTAAAATAATTCAGATTCACATGTCAAAATATTTTCATTACACGATTTATAAAGGAAAATTGTAGGTAGATTCTGTTGGAAAATTTAGGAAATAAAGAATTAAATAAAGCTAAAAAACAGCAGGGTAGAAAAAGTCTTAGTTCTAATCCAATGGTTAAAAAGCTTCCAATTGATGGTGTGAAAATGATTTCAACACCTGTTGAGTCTGCTGCAATTGAGGTTCCTGACTCGAGTAAGTTAAAAGAGACTAAAAATAAGCTTAATGATATGATTAAGCCGATTTCGTTTGAGGAAGAGTCTAATATCAACAGTATCATTGAAACTATCAACAATTTTAACACGACAAAAACGAAATCCAGATCATACACAAACGAATACGCCACGAATACATTCAAAATGAATCCGAATGTGAATTATTTTGATGTGATGAAAAATCTTTGTGAGGCTTTTTCTTCTCACAAAAATATGGCGGATTTAATTTCTCAGTTGAACAATTTGTTTGTTCACAAGTTAAAATGGAACTTTATTGGTTTTGGTTTGTTACACGAAAAATCAAAGTGTATCAATTTGAAGTTGTATAGCAAAACAAGTAGCACATACACTTCAAAAGTATTTTTATCTGACGAAAACAACCCGATTGTACAGGCGTTTAACTCTAAATCGGTGATAGATAAAGACAATATCAACTATTTAAATATTCCATATTTGGTTAAAACAAGTTCAGTTATTGTACCAATGATATCTATTAACAAGTGTATTGGTGTTGTTCTTGTTGGACAAAATATTGCTAATATCAATTTAGATTTAGTGTCATTTTTTGCAAATCACTTAGGAATGTTTATCCACAATGTGCAATTGTCTGAACAAACTAACAAGTTTGCAAATACAGATACTTTAACTTCATTGTACAATCACAGAGGTTTCCAAGAAGTATTGGCAACAGAAATGGCAAAATCAAAAGATACAGGTAAGCCATTATCAGTTGTTATGTTTGACGTTAACAATATTTCTAAAATCAACAGAGAACTTGGTCACGCTAAAGGTGATGAAGTTATTAAAACTGTTGCTGAAAAAATTAAACAAAATATTAGAGCAAACGATTCTGCCGGTAGATACGGCGGGGACGAAATTGCTGTAATCATGCCTGATACAGACACAAAAGACGCAAAATATTTGGCAGAATATATCACATACTGTTTATCTTGTTGTTTTGTGGATGATGTTGGTCCTGTAAAAGTTTCTGTTGGTATTTCAACATATCCAGAATGTACAATTGACCAAGAAAAATTGTTAATCTTAGCTGAACAAGCAATGTTCATTTCTCAAGCTAAAGGTTACAAAGAAGGTATGTCAGCAATTGTAAGTTCTTCAGACTTTAATTTCTGGGATGATGTTGCGTTGAATTCATTTGCGGAAGTTCTAACAAAACGTCACTCTCAAATCGGTATCAATTTCGAAGAAGAACTTGTACACAAATTCAACCAAGAAGAAATTGTAAACCACTCTCACTTGATGGAAATGGTTACATCTTTGGCTGGTGCAATCGATGCGAAAGACCCTTATACAAAAGGTCACTCAACATCAGTTTCAAGATATGCAGAAGCACTTGCACGTGCGGTTAACCTTCCTGAAGCTGAAGTTGAAAGAATTAAAATTGGTGCACTTCTTCACGACGTTGGTAAAATCGGTATTCCTGAAAGCGTATTGAAAAAACCTGGAAAACTTGATGATGAAGAATGGGAAATCATGAAACAACACCCTACAATCGGTGCTGAGAAAGTATTAGCTCCAAATGAAGCGTTAAGAGATTTGATTCCTATTGTTAAATATCACCACGAAAGACTTGATGGTAAAGGTTATCCTGAACAGTTAAAAGGTAATGAAATACCGCTTGCTGCAAGAATTGTATCTGTTGCTGATGCTTATCACGCATTGGTTAGTGACAGACCTTACAGAAAAGGTATGCCAATTGAAAAAGCGTGTGCAATTCTTAAAGAAGGTGCAGGAATTCAATGGGATAGCGATTTGGTAAGACAATTTATCTCAATCGCACCGTCATTAACTACAAATGTATAAGATGTAGTAGGGGGATATAAAGTAAAAGCAGGATTTCAATCCTGCTTTTATCTTATGGTAAATATTTTAAAAAGTTTCTTGCTGTTTGTTCAGGAATTTTAGCATACATTATCTGATCTGTTACTGCGATTTTATAAATTCCTGATTGGGTTAAGTCAACAATATTATTTAGTGTGATATCCCCTGTTACAAATGTTGGGATTTTTGTGTTGTCTTGAGCCCATTCAATTACTGAAAAATCAATAGCATTAGGGTTTTTGTTGTTTAAACTTATTGGACCAAGCGTAATATAATCTGCACCGTCTTTTATTGCTTTTTCGACTTCATCAGGGGTGTGAGTTGTTTTTCCGATAATTGCATTATCACCCAATACTTCTTTTGCATCTGCAATGCTGATGTCTTCAGAACCCAAATGAACGCCATCTGCCTGAACAATTTTTGCTATATCAGCTCTGTCATTTACAATAAATGTTGCCCCAAATTCATCACAAAGTGTGCGGATTTTGTGTCCGATTTCTACGATCACGTTATCAGGGATAGACTTTTCCCTTAGTTGAATTATATCAACTCCGCCTTGTAGAGCAGATGCAATTGCATCCAAAAATTCATCTCTTGATACAAATTTTTCAGAGCTTGTAATCAAGTATAGTTTCTTCTTTTCAAGTTTTAGCAAATTAAATTGCTCTTTAAGTTTATCCCACATATAATGAACCCCTTTTGATGTAAAAATTTTACCACAAAGGTTATTTTAAAGTCCAGAAACTTGAAAAACATGTCTAATCTTGATTTTTCTGTGTTTTTTGTTAAAATATTCTTATCTGAAAAAAGGAGAATTCTATGGCACAGCAATTTAACCCACAAGGTATGAATGCTCAAAATATCAAAGTACGCTATGCGGTATTGGTATTTATTAAAGGTTCAACAGCACCATTAGTATTGTATGTTCAAGATTATCAAGAATTGTATGATGAATTGGCAGAAAGAATGGTTCAACCAAATCCTGTTCTAATTAGAAAAGAAACAGAAGGGCCTTTGAAAGAAGTATGCTTTGTATCTAATCAAATTGCAGCTTTAGCAATTCAAGAAGAACAGTATATTTAAAAGTCATTCTGAGCAAGAGATTCTTCGGGTTAAAACCCTCAGAATGACAAAGTGCGAAGAATCTCATATAAAGCTATGGAAAAAATATTATCATTAGAAGATTTAGAAAATGCCGAAAATAAAACGCTATACTGTACATTCGATGAAAAAATCGAAGGTATAGATTGTGTTACCCCTATACATGCTGAATTGACCGCAAAATCTTTGGGTGATTTTGTAGAAATTTCAGGAAATGTTACAGGTGTTGTAAATTTAGAATGTGATTTGTGTTTGGAAAAATTTGAACACGAATTGGATTTTGAAATTGATGAACTTTTCTCAAAAGGTTCACTACTAGGGGAATATGAGGAATCTGGACAAGAATTTGAAATCAAAGACGGGCAATTTGTAACTGATTTAAACGGCGAAAAAGAAATTGATATTTATGACTTATTGTATCAATCTGTAATATTAAATCTTCCAAATAAAAAAGTTTGTGGTATTAATTGTAAAGGGAGAGAATTTCTTACCGAAGAAGAAATTATCGACCCAAGACTGGAAGTCTTTAACAACATCCAAATTAACCCAAAAAAATAATAGTAAGTACAAGAAAATAAAGGAAAAAGAAAAATGGCAGTACCTAAGAAAAGAACTGGACATTCAGCTCAAGGTAAAAGAAGAGCTAACTGGAAAGCTACAAAGCCAGAAACAACTAAATGTCCTACATGTGGAGAAACAGTTTTAACTCATACAGTATGTACAGCGTGTGGCACTTACAAAGGTCAACCTGTTAGATTAGCTGACAAAGCAGCAGCTGTAGCAGCAGCAGAACCAGCTAAAAAAGCTACTAAAAAATCAACTAAAAAAGCAGCTCCTAAAGCTGAAGAAACAAAAGTTGAAGAAGTAAAAGAAGAAGTAGTTGAAGAAGTTAAAGCTGAAGAAGCTACTGAAGAAAAAACAGAAGAATAATTATTTTTTATCAGGAGCGACAATTTTAATTGCCGCTTCTGATTTATAGCCAAACTTTGGAGAGAGAAAATTATGTCAAGAATAGCAATAGACGCAATGGGTGGGGATTATGCTCCAAGAGCAATCGTAGAAGGTTCTTTATGGGCTGCACAAGAATATGGTGTAGGCTTAGAGCTTGTTGGTAAAGAAGCTGAAATTCAAGCTGAAATCGATAGAATTAAGGCCAGAGGTTATATCCTTTCTGATTGTGGGACAAAGGGACATAAGAGAAGAATTGCAATCGATGTTGATAAAATCGATTATGTAATTACTCATGCTACCGAAGTTATTGGTATGGGTGAGGCTGTAGGTCAGTCAATCCGTAAGAAAAAAGATTCGTCAATCGTTGCGTCAGTTAGAGCAGTTGCAGAAGGAAGATGCGAAGCTGTTGTTTCTGCAGGCTCAACAGGGGCTGCAATGGCTGCAAGTTTATTTGGCTTAGGACGTATTTCAGGTGTTCTAAGACCTGCTATTTCAGTTACTCTACCTACAATGAACAAACCTGTTGTTTTGATTGATGGTGGTGCGAATGCTGATTGTACTGCAGAAATGTTGGCTCAGTTTGCACAAATGGGTAACGTATATGCTAAATATATTTTAGATATCGAAAAACCAAAAGTTGGTATTTTGAGTATCGGTGAAGAAGAAGGTAAAGGTAACGCTTTAGTTAAAGATACTTATCCTCTATTAAAAGAATTACATGATCAAGGAAGAATTGATTTTGTTGGCAACATTGAAGGTAAAGAATTGTTTGTTAACAAAGCCGATGTTGTAGTTACTGATGGTTTTGCGGGTAACGTTGCATTGAAAGTTACAGAAGGTACTGCTTCAATGTTATTAAAAATGATTGCTCGTGAATTTAAGTCAAATATTTTGGGTTGCATTATTGGTTTATTGGCTAAACCATTCTTGAGAAATATGTATAAACGTATTAATTGGGAAGGTTTTGGCGGCATGTTGTTGTTAGGCGTTAAAGGGATTTCTGTTATTGCTCACGGACGTAGCTCATCATTTGCGATGAAAAACGCAGTAAGAGTTGCAGCTACAACCTTGAATAACGATATTAACAAAAAGATTGCTGAAAATATTAACAGATAGGGTAAAAATATGACTAAAAATATGAAACCACTTAGAATTGCAGGTATAGGATATGCTGTTCCAAATACCGTAATTACTAATGAAGATTTGACAAAATTGTATGATACTTCTGATGAATGGATTTATACAAGGACTGGAATTAAGGAAAGACGTGTGGTTTCCGGTAATGAAAATGCTGTGGATTTAGGTGAAACAGCAGCTAGAAATGCAATTGCAAAATCAGGTATTAAGATTGAAGATATTGATTGTGTTATTGCTGCAGCTTCTGCTCCACCTCAGTTATACCCTGCATTATCTTGTAATATTCAAACAAGACTTGGGATTTCAAACTATGTTCCATCTTTTGATATGACTGCTGCTTGTTCAGGTTTAATTTATGCCTTGCAAGTTGCAAGAGGTTTAATTGGTTCAGGTCTTTATAAAAATATTTTATTAGTTGCTTCTGATAACAATTCACGTTTAGTTGATTGGGAAGATAGAGGTTCTTCTATTCTTTTTGGTGATGGTGCAGGAGCTATGGTTGTTACTGAAGCTGAAGATGGCATAGATGATATATTATCTTTAGATATTAGAGCTGATGGTTCTATCGGTCAGTATATTTATATGAATATCCCAGGTAAAAATTGCCCATTGGTTGAGCCTTGTGATGAAACTGATGCAAAAATTCATATGTCTGGTCGTGATGTTTACAAATTCGTTGTTACAACACTTCCTAATTTTATTGACAAATGTATTGAAGATGCAGGCATGAAAGCTGAGGATATTGATTATTTAATTCCTCACCAAGCTAACCAAAGAATTATTGAAGCTATGCAGCAAAGATTAGATTACCCAGATGAAAAAGTTATTTCAAATATTAAATATTATGGAAATACTTCAGCTGCATCTATTCCAATTGCACTTGTAGAAGGTGTTGAACAAGGTAAAGTGAAATTAGGTTCAACAGCAATTCTTTGTGGATTTGGTGCAGGTATGACTTGGGGTGCAGCAGTACTTAGACTTCGTGAAGGTATTTGCTAGTACTCGCCGCCCATAATAAGGATTTAAACATTAAAATCGATATAGGGAGATATATTTATGGTAAAAAAAATAGCATTTGTTTTTCCAGGACAAGGTTCTCAATCTGTTGGAATGGGAAAAGATTTATATGAAAACTTTGCAGCTGCAAAAAATGTTTTTGACACTGCAGATAAAGTTTTAGGTAAAAGTATTACAACAATTTGTTTTGAAGGTCCAGAAGATGATCTTAAATTGACAGTGAACACTCAGCCTTCAATTGTAACTATGTCTATTGCAGCTTTAGAAGCATTCAAATCTGAATTAGAAGTTGAAGTTTCAGCAACTGCGGGTCATAGTTTGGGTGAATACTGTGCAATGTACGCTTCAGGTGTTATGGATTTAGAAACTACATTAAAAGCTATTCAAAAAAGAGCAGACTTGATGGGTGCTACAAAAGGTGGTGCTATGGCTGCAATTTTGAATGCTCCAGAAGGTAGTTTGGAAAAAGCATTGGAAGAAGCATCAAGTGTTGGTTATGTTGATGTTGCAAATTACAACTCACCTGCTCAAGTTGTTATTACAGGGGATGAAGCTGCTGTTGCAAAAGCTGGTGAATTATTATCAGCGGCAGGTGCAAGACGTGTTGTTCCTCTTGCTGTTTCAGGTGCTTTCCACTCTAAATTTATGGAAAATGCGGGTAAAGAGTTTGCAGGTTTTGTTTCTGAATTAGACCTAAACGATGCTTCAATTCCTGTATTTACAAATGTTGACGCTGAAGCAACAGTTTTAGGTGCAGAATTTAAAAACAAAATGCCAAAACAAATTTATTCTTCAGTTCAATGGACTCAATCAGTTCAAAAAATGGTAGCTGAAGGAATTGATACATTTGTAGAAATCGGACCAGGTAAGGTTCTTGCAGGTTTGGTTAAAAAGATTGATGCTAGTGTAAATGTTTATAATGTTTACGACAAAGCATCACTTGAAGCAACAGTTACTTCTTTGAAAGAAGAAATGGCTGCTGTATAGAAATTTAATTTAACTTTTATAAGGAGAAAAATTATGACAGACAAAAAAGTTGCATTAGTAACAGGCGGTTCTCGTGGTATTGGTAAAGCGTGTGCTTTAGAACTTGCTGCTGCAGGTTGCGACGTTGTTATCAACTATGCGGGTAATGTTGAAGCTGCCAACAAAACAGTTGAAGAATTAAAAGCATTGGGTGCTAACGCTGAAGCTGTTAAATTTGACGTTTCAAACCAAGCAGAAGTTGATGAAGCTATCGCTGGTATCATTGAAAAATATGGTAGAATTGATGTTTTAGTTAACAATGCTGGTATTACAAGAGATGATTTATTTATCAGAATGGGTGAAGATAAATGGAATGCAGTTATTAACACTAACTTAAACAGTGCTTTCTATGTATCAAAACCTGTTGTTAAACTTATGATGAAACAAAGATCAGGTGCTATCGTTAACACAACATCAGTTGTTGGTTTGTATGGCAACCCTGGTCAAGCTAACTATTCAGCTGCAAAAGCAGGTTTGGTTGGTTTTACAAAATCTTTAGCAAAAGAACTTGGTTCTCGTGGAATCAGAGTTAACGCAGTTGCTCCTGGTTTTATTGCAACTGATATGACTAAAGACCTTGGTAATACTGATGAATATATGAAAATGATTCCATTGAAAAGAATGGGCGAAGCAGTTGATATTGCAAAAGCTGTTAAATTCTTGGCATTGGATGCTGAATATGTTACAGGTCAAGTGTTACAGGTTGATGGCGGCTTAATTATTTAAGTAAAGAATATTAACAAAAACCTTGAGAAATTGTAAAATTCTTGCAAAAAAATATTGAACAAGGTATAATGTAACAAGAAAAGTATTAGTAATACAAATTATAAAAGAGGAAAAAGAAGATGAGTACATTAGAAACAGTAAAAAAAGTTGTAGTAGATCAATTGAGCGTTGATGAAAAATTAGTTACACCTGAAGCTCGTTTCACAGATGATTTAGGTGCTGATTCATTAGACACAGTTGAATTAGTTATGGCTTTAGAAGAAGAATTCAAATGCGAAATCCCAGATGAAGACGCAGAAAAAATTCAAACAGTTCAAGATGCTGTAAACTATATCGACAGCAAATTAGGTAAGTAATTACCTCACTAATTGAATTTTTTAAATTTTGAATTATTCAAACTGGTTATTATATTTGCGAGAGTGAGGTTTTGTGACTTCCCTCTCGCATTTTTTATGATTATTAGGGAAAAAGGGATAATACAATGACAAAAAGAAGAGTAGTAATCACAGGTTTGGGTGCTATTACACCTTATGGTGTTGGCGTTAACAAATTCTGGGATGCTTTAAAATCAGGTAAAAGTGGTATTAGTACTACTGAATCAATTAGTTTGGAAAGACACGTTGTTCATATTTCAGGTGAAGTAAAAGATTTCAATCCTGAAGATTATATGGATCCAAAAGAAGCTAAAAAAATGGATAGATTTATCCAATTTGCTGTTGTTGCAGCAGACGAAGCTGTTAAAGATGCTGGTTTAGATAATATCGCAGAAAGTGATATTGACCCATACAGAGTTGGGGTAATTGTATCTTCAGCGGCTGGTGGTTTTAGAACTTTTGAAGACAACCACATAAGAATTATTGAAAAAGGACCAAACAAATGTTCACCATTTACAATCCCTATGTTAATTGTGAATATGCCATCTGGTAAAATTTCAATTAAATATGGTTTTAAAGGTATTAACAAAGTTGTTGTTTCAGCTTGTGCGACTGGTTCACATTCAATCGGTGATGCATTCCGTTCAATTCAATGGGGTGATGCTGATATAATGGTTGCTGGTGGTGCTGAAGCTACAATTTGTGATGTTGGTTTGGGTGCATTCTCAGCAGCTAGAACACTTTCAAAACGTAACGATGAACCAGAAAGAGCATCTCGTCCATATGACGTTGACAGAGATGGTTTTGTTATGTCAGAAGGTGCTGGTGTTTTAGTTCTTGAAGAATATGAACACGCTAAAAAACGTGGTGCAAAAATCTATGCTGAAATCGTTGGCTATGGTCAAACTGGTGATGCTTATGACGTTGTTGCACCTGCTCCAGACGGTTCTGGTGCTATCAAAGCTATGGAATTAGCTTTAGCTGATGCTGGTATGAAACCATCTGAAGTTCAGTATGTAAATACTCACGGTACAAGTACAGGTTTGGGTGATAAAGCTGAATCTCACGCTGTTGCTAAAGTTTTCGGTGATAAACACGAAAATCCAGGCTTGTTTGTAACTTCAACAAAAAGTATGCACGGTCATATGTTAGGTGCTACTGGTGCGGCTGAAGCTATCGTATGTGTTAAAACACTTACAGATAACGTTGTTCCACCAACTATCAACCTTGACAATCAAGACCCTGAAGTTGCTGAACTTAACTATACACCTTACAAAGCAGTTAATGCAGAAGTTAATGCAGCTCTATCAAATTCATTCGGATTTGGTGGTCAAAACGCTTCATTAGTTTTCAAAGCTGTTTAGTAAGTTAGAAAATATTAAGAACGGGTAGGTTAAAATGAACTTATCCGTTCTTTTTTCGTTATACTGTTATAGAGATAAAGAGGTGTGTTATGAAAAAGATATTATCAACTTTGGCAGTGTGTATATTATTAGCAAATAATATTGTTTTTGCAGCTGAAGGATATGTGTTTACTGCAGCTGATGTTCAAAAAGCACCTGTTTATTCTCAAAGTTTTCAAAGAACAAATTTACTTTATGGTGAATATTTGAAATATTACAATATAAATCCAAGTAAAATTGATGCTGATTTTATTGTTTTATCAAAAGATGAAGAAAAGAAATTTTTAAAAACTCTTTCAAAAGCTGAAAAAGAAAATTATGAATATGCAAAAAAGGTTCAAAAATTAGTTCAAAAACGTGATTGGAACAAAGTTTTTGACAAATATCCAAATTATTTCCCTGCATATTTGCAATATTTTGATGAATGTTATTCAAAAGGACACAATGCGGAAGCTCTTCGTATTTTGAAAAAGATTAATGAAATGGATAGAAAAGGTCAAGTTTTTGATATCAGGTTAGTGAATTATACATTTGGAACTTTGTATTTTAGTTTGAACCAATTTAATTCAGCTTTGAATTATTTTAAAATGTATGAAAAATCAGGTGATGACTTGATTATAGCATCTATTGCCAATTGTTATTTTGGGATGAAAAATTATCAATCTGCGATTAAATATGCAAAACAGTTAAAAGAAGTTCAATATCAGGATAAAGAATTGTTATATGCTTCTTATTTTGCGATGAAAGATTATCCGCAAGCAAATAAATACGCTTTAGAGTTATTAAATGAGTTGTATTGCTTTGATAATTTAATGAAAGTTCAGGCTACATCAAGTTATGACAATACAAAGTTATCTTATGCTTATAAGGCAAGGGAAGTTGCTCAAGATGATAGTCAAATTATGATGGCAAATGATGTAATTGCTAGTTTAGAGCAGAAAAAACTTGATGCATATACCTCAAAGTCAAACCAATTTGTAAAAATTCCAAAATGGATTGATTACGTGAAACAAATGCCACAAGGTATTCCTGTTAAAGAAATTACCGAAAAGCAAGATGAATTTTTTAAAACTGCAAATCAGTATTTGAAAAAATATCAAGGGCAGCAATTAACAAATGCGTTTAATTCATTATCTCAAGAATTTAATACATATGTTCAAAATAAGAAAACTGAACATTATCATGCTCAACAACTTGAAGCACAAAAAGCGTTATTGCTAGAACAACAACGCAGTAATGCTTTGCAACAACAAAGAAATTATATCGAAGCACAACGCATGTATTATTTAACAAGACCTTATTATTCACCAAGATATTATGGTTGGTGGTAGGGGTAAATCTATGTAATTGATGCTTTTTACTAATAGCAAAAAGTTTCATTTTTTGATTTAATATTAGTATGAATTTAATTCAAGCTACGGCTTTTAAACAAAACATGATAGATTTATCCAATTGGGTTGATTCAACTCCTGTACCTCAAGTAATAGACACGTTTACTTATGATTTGTATGAGAGTAACAATCCTTTTCGTCATAAGTTTTCAAAAGATCAGATTAGCAATAAGCCTTTGAGGGTGGCTGCTAATGCTACGGCAACAGTTGGTGCGGAAGTTTTTTCTGTTTTCACAAACCCGTATTATATAACACATAAAATTGTGAATATTCCAACGGCATATTATTCTGTGGTTGATGCGTATAAAAATTATTCTATAAACAAGAATTAATTAATGAAAAAACGGAAAATCTAAAATTCTGAATCAAGTCCAGAATGACAGATTTTCCGATTTTTATTGATAATTATTTTATTATAACAACTCTTTCAAGTGGTTTGGAAGAGCGAAACGAGCATTGTGATATTCTTTGTTGTAGATTTTACAAGTTGGAATAATTTCTGCTGCACGTTCTTCGTTGTAGTATTCCAAAGGTTTTACATCAACTGAGCAGAAAGCCCAAGCCCAATATCCACCTGGGTATGTTGGGATATTTGATGTGTATGTTGAAACTGTTGGGAATACTTTTTTCAATAAGTTGTACATTTTTTTGATTTCTTCTCTGTTTACAAATGGTGATTCAGATTGAGCTGCAACGATACCACCTTTTTTCAAAGAGTTTTTAACGTTTGTATAGAATTCTTCTGTAAACAATCCTTCTCCAGGGCCCATAGGGTCTGTTGAGTCGATTAAGATAATATCGAATTCATCTTTTTTATCTTTAATATATTCGATTGCGTCTTGAACCAAGATTTCTACTTTAGGGTTATCAAGTTCGCAAGAAATTGTTGGTAAGTATTGTTTGCAAGCGTCAATTACCATTCCGTCGATTTCGCATAAAACAGCTCTTTCAACTGTTTTGTGTTTCATAACTTCACGGATTGTACCGCCATCACCACCACCAATTACAAGAACTGATTTTGGACATGGGTGTTGCATCATTGGAATATGTGCAATCATTTCGTGGTAATGATATTCATCACCTTCTGTTGTCATCATTAAATCATCTAAAGTTAAAACTCTGCCAAGTTGCGAATCTGTTTCAAAAACTTCAACTTTTTGGAATGGAGAGTTATCTGAAAATAAAACTTTTCCAGCTTTTATTGCGATACCGAAACCGCCTGGGGTAATTTCGTGGTAGTAACCGTTTTCAATACCATTTTTCATTCTTAAGTTCCCTTTCTATCTTTTAAATGGAATCTTTGTTAGAGATTCTTCGCACTCTGTCATTCTGAGGGTTTATACCCGAAGAATCTCTTGCTCAGAATGACAATATATAAATTACGAGGATAAAATGTATTTACCCTCGTAACTTGATGTTATCATATAAAGATTTATTTTCAAATATTATTCAAGGATGTCATTAACAGAATCTGCAAAATCGTTGATAACTTTTTCTGCGTGTTCTTTTAATTCGGCTTTTGTTAATGCTCCGTTTTTATCATTAACATCCATAGAGTTAAAACTGTTTTCGATTAAATTCAAGATAGCTTCTCTATTTGAATCATCAACCTGAATACCTGCTTCACTCATAAAATCAATGATAAAGTTTGTGTATTCATTTTTATCAAGAGTTGTACTGCCATCACCGTCGTATGCTAACATAAGATTCACTTCTGAATCATTATCACCTGCACCATTTGCCATTCTTGTAGCTTCTGGTAAGACATCACCATCTTTATTTTTTACTACAAAAGTTCCGTCTTCTGCAATTTCAACTTTATATTTAGGACCAAATCCCGCCTGAAGTTCTTCTAGTTTTGCTTTTACCTCTTCAGGAATTTCAGTTTCTGTAACCTCTTCAGTTTCTGTAACTTCTTCGGTAGTTGTTTCTTCAACAACTTCTTCTGTATTATCAACAGTGGTTGTTTCAGTTTTAGTTTCTGCTTTTGGTGCTTCTGTAACTTCAGAGGTGTCTGTAACTTCTTTGGTTTCAGTTTTCTCAGCAGGTTGTTGAACTTCTTCTTTTACAAAGTTTGGTAGTTTGACAACATCATCTGGATAGAAGAATTTGTTACCGTGCCATTCTTTTCTTACACCTTTGTAAGTTTTTACTAAGTCTTTATTTAGTTCTAAGAATTCTCTTTTTGCTTCTTTTAATTGTTCTGGGGTAGGGTTTTCGATACCTTGTTGTGCTAGAGCATCAGTTACAATTTTTGTAATAGACTCACCTTTTATAACCGTGTGAGTTGTTGGTGCTGCGGGTTTTTCTTTTTCAACAATTTCTGTTCCGTCTGCGTTGAAATTTTTAACGGTTTTATTTCCCGCTGAATCAGTTGTTTCTGTTGAATATGTACCGTCTTCGTTATAGGTGAATTTTGTTACGGTTTTTTGTGTTGGATTGTGGGCATCAGTTACAATTTCAGATGGTTTGTTATTTGCCATATCTTCATCTGTTGCAAATTTTGTATCGATATTATGTCCGTCTTTCTTTTCTTTAACAGTAATTCCTGTTAATGGGGCATCTTCTCCAACATCGGAATATTCTCTTTCGATTGTTTTACCGTCTTGGTATTCAAAATCTGTACGGATAATTTTATCATCTTTTGTAGTTACTGTTTGAATAATTTCTCCGTCTAAATTTTTTGTAACACTTGTATTATCATCAGGGAAAGTCGTTGTGTTTCCATTTTGTATAATAGATGTTGTATTTCCGTCTTTATCATAGCAAAATACAGTTCCATCATCTTTAATTTGTTGATAGGAGCCATCTTTGTATTGAATTTCTTGAGAACCATCGTTAAGGTAAGTTGTAGTTACCCCCTCTTCATCGGTTTCGGCTCTGTATGAATATTCATCACCAAGGTTGCTGTTATAAATTCGTGTGGTAGTTTTTCCGTTTTGTTCAATGTATTCTTTACCTTCTTCAAAGGCTTTTTGTTGGTCGGCAAGTGCTTTGGCCGCTTCAAAGGCATTTGAACCTTTGCCATAATGTTTGTTGGCTTCACGTTCGGAAAGTTTACCATTTCCCTTTGAACTTGTAAGCAAATTACCTTGAAGAGATTTTGCCTCACTTGTATCAATAATGCCATCTTTGTTTTGGTCAACCATATCAAAGATAGGTTTATTTTTTTCAGTACGTTGTAAGCCTTCTAATTTAGTAAGGTCAATTTTCTTGTCAGTACCCTTGATTTTAACAATATCAGAGTATTTTTTGCCATTAATATCTACCATCTTTTACCTCATATATAGTTTTACACAGTGAGGTGTTCGGCAGATTTGCAAAAAATCTTTAATAAATTTTTGAATTTGTTAATAAAGTGTTACTTTTCCCAACCGCCTAAAATGTGAATATGTAGGTGGAAAACTTCTTGTCCTGCTTCTTTACCAGTATTGATTTGAGTTTTATAAGCTTTAAGACCAATCTTTTTAGTAACCGCTTTTACTGTTTGTAGAAGTTCTGACATCAACACAGTGTCTTCAAGTTCATTTAGCGATTCAACGTGAATTTTAGGGCAAACAAGCATATGAACAGGTGCTGCTGGGTTTATATCATTGAAAACGACAGTGTTTTCTGTTTCGTAAACAAACTCTGTTCCAAAATCGCCTCTAATAATTTTACAAAAAATACAATTGTCGCTCATATAAATCTCCTATCTTAATTTTTTAGCTAATGACAAGCCTGCAGGAAGTGGTAATACCACGTTTTCATAATCTGGGTTTGCATTGATATCATCAATAAAATCTTGAACTTTATTAGCGTGTGATAAAACATTATCGCACGCAATATAACCACCTACTTTCAAGTGTGGTGCAATCAGGTGGAAAAATTTGATATATTGTGCTTTTTGGGCATCAACAAATGCAAAATCAATTTCAAAATCTTCTGGTAAGTATTCTAAAATTGTTGCAGCATCCCCTTTTCTTGGAGTGATAATATCTGCAACTTTGCATTTTTCAAAGTTTTCTTTTGCAACATCAAGTCTTTTGTCGTAAAACTCAATGGTCATTAATTTACCGCCAGTTTGTTTTAGAGCTTTGCCTAACCAAATTCCTGAATATCCGTTTGAAGTCCCTACTTCAACAACACTTTGAGATTTCGCATCAACAATAAAGTTATACAAAAATTCAGCTGTCGTGCGTGAAATATTCCAAAATTCTTTTTGAGTTTTTTCTAGTTCTAATAAAACTTCTTGTGTTGTTGTATCAAATTTTTTAATCATTATTTTATAGTCTTAACCTTATTTGTAATTGTCATAGCTCTTACAGGAACGTCAATAGGGCTTGTTTTTACAACTTCTTTCAAGTCTGTATCAATTACTGAATACAAGCCTGACATCGCATTTGTAACCATAATTAAATTGCTATTTTCGATTGGTGTAATGTTTGTAGCAAATGCGTTTGTATTCAAGAATAATTTGTCGGTAATAACATCTTCTTTTGTGTTTAGTACTTCTACGATGTTTTCTTGTGCACCTAAGATGAATAAATCGTCATTGTGAGCGTACAAGTCAACAGGTTTTTCGCAGATATCGTATTCTGTTATGTATTCATTTGTTTCGTAATCTACAATAGCAAGTCTGTTTTTTGTTCTGCTAATAATATAAATTTTGCCGTTAGCATAAGTGATTTTTGAAATATTTGGGAAACGTCCGATGTTATTTAGTTTGTAATTGTTATCAAGTTCGATTGCCCAAATATCGTTTTTGTTTCTGTCAACGTAGAACATTTTTGTCCCATCTTGTGATAGGGTGAATTTTTCACAAAAACCGTTGATTTTTAATTGTTTTTTTAATGTCATTGTTTCTAGTGAAACTACATATATGCTTGAATTTGCACTTGATGTAATGTATGCAAGTTTGTTATTTTTATCAATAAGAATTTGTTCAGGATTAGTTTCAAAATTGATTTTTTTAATAACTTTTTCATCCATTAAAGATATAATGTTCATAACTTTATGATCATAATAAGTTACGAATAAAAATTCATCATTATATGCTTTTAAGTCATAAATTACGTGTTCTTGTTCAAGTGAATATTCAGGGTTTTTAGAATTTGTGTGGATAACTTGAATGTTTTTATTTGCACCTGTTGAGATGTAGAAAGATTTGTTATTCAACGGTTCAACAGGAGTTGTTTCTGATTTTTTAGTTTTCTTTCTGTTGTTGTTAATTCTCAAACCTGTATCTTGAGCAACAGAAACATCAAGATTACCAATAATTCCTTTTAGGTTTTCAGGTAAAACAAGACCTTTTGGTAACAAAATTTCTTGAGGAAGTAAACCTGATTGCAATTCAGCAGGAACATCAACTAAGTTGATAACAGTTTTTTTGCCATTTGTGTTGATAACTTTTAGAAGAACAAAATTATTGTTCAAAATCAACATATCAGGTTTTTGTTTCATTTCCATATTTTCAGGATAACTTGTTTTTATAGAAATTTCAGCCGGAGTTTCTAATTTGGCAGGTGTAACAGGAATGTACATTGTTTTATCAGGTAACAAAATTGCACCGTCAAAACGGAAATTTGTTTCAGGAAAATCTTTGTTAATAAAATCCTGAACAGATTTTGGAACTTCTGCTCCAAATGCTGTTGTACATGCTAAAAAGCCTATGCAAATTGCAGCTAAAATTTTACGCATTATTTGAATACTCCCTTAACCTTTGACATAATTGATTTTTGAGGTTTTTTGCCCCCGTTTAATTCATACAATCTTTGGTATAAACGTTTTTCTTCTTCGCTTAATTTTGTAGGAATTACAACTTTTATTATAACAATATGATCCCCTCTTTGTGAAGGTTTTGTTATTACAGGAATACCTGCACCTTTAATTTTTACCAAATCTTCGTGTTGACTGCCCGCAGGAATTTGAACTTCTTGTTCCCCGTCAAGTGTTTTGATTGCAATTGAATCTCCAATAACAGCTTGAGCAGGAGTGATTTCAAGTTCGGTGAATACATTTATTCCGTCACGTTTGAAGTAATCTGAAGAATCAACGTGGATTACAACAAACAAATCACCGTTTGGTCCGCCGTTTATACCACAGTCCCCTTCTCCTGACACTCTAATTTTTGACATATTGTCAACACCTGCAGGAATTTTGATTTCAATTTTCTTTTCACGATTTACCAGACCTTGACCGTGGCAAGCCTTACAAGGTTTTTCAATTACCTGACCTGCACCTTTACAGTGAGGGCAAGTTGTAATTTGTGCAAAGTTTCCTAAAGGTGTTCTTGTAACTGTTTTTACTTGACCTGAGCCACCGCATTGAGGACAAGTTTTTTTAGATGAACCACGTTCAGCACCTGTTCCATCACACTCTTTACAAACTTCCAAATGGTCAAAACGAATTTCTTTGTTAACGCCAAATGCTGCATCTTCAAATTTCAATCTTAAGTCATATCTAAGATCATCTCCACGTTGAGGAGCATTTGGGTCTGGTCTTCCGCCAAAACCAAAACCGCCAAAACCTCCAAAGAAACTTTCGAAAATATCGTTCAAATCACCAAAGCCACCAGCGAATGGTCCATTTGTATCAAAACCTGCGTTTTTTAAACCGTCTTCGCCATATGTATCGTATGTAGCTCTTTTATTATCATCAGATAAAGTTTCGTATGCTTTACCTAATTCTTTAAATTTTTCTTCAGCATCAGGGGCTTTATTAACATCGGGGTGTAGTTCTCTAGCTTTCCTACGGAAAGCTGATTTTATTTCGTCTTTAGTTGCCTCTTTTGAGACCCCTAATATTTCATAATAATCTGCCATTTTTAAATTTACTTCCTTCTAATCCTCAAATCTGGTAGCACTATCCTTCAGTTGCTACGTTTACAAGTGCAGGTCTTAAAACTTTATCCCCTAACTTGTAGCCTTTTTGTAATTCTGTAATAATTGTATTTTCAGGGTGTTCATTTGTTGGTGTTTGCATTACAGCTTCGTGGAAATTAGGATCAAATTCTTCGCCAGTTGCTTTGATTTCTTCTAATCCTAATTTGCCTAAGGTTTCGCAAACTTGTTTATGAACTAAATTAAAACTTTCTTTTACTTTTTCGCAGTCTTCAACATTTTCTAACGCTTTTTGACCACGTTCAAAGTTATCAAGAACTTCTAACAAACCTTTAACAGCATTTTCTGTGCCGTATCTGATTAAATTTTCACGTTCTTGTTCTTGACGTTTTCTGTAATTGTCAAAATCGGCTGCAAGACGAATATATTGTTGGTTTAATTTGTCATATTCTTCTTGAAGTTTATCATTTTTATTTTCTTCAACAGTAGTTTCTTCAACTTTTTCTTCTTTAATTTCTTCAGTGTTAGTATTTTCTTCGTTTACAACGACTTCTTCGTTCTTAAACGGATTCGAATTTTCGTTTGTCATAAAACATTTCCCTTCACAACATAATATACTTATATTATAAAGTATCAAGTTCAATTCTCAAGAGAAATTTATTATTTTTTAATGTTTGTAATAATACACGAACCCCTCCGAAAAGATTTGGTAGAATGACGTGGTTTCTCCGCACTTTAAGGAAGGGCTCAAACTTATTATTACTTTTTGGGTATTAACCTAATTTTTCTTTGAAGTCTTTACCGCCAACGATTCTTAAATGACGGCTTTCGCCTTCGCCGATAGATTTACTCTCAAGGTTGTGTTGTTCAACCAATTCGTGTTGAAGTTTTCTGATGTGGGTATTTTGTGGTTTTAATTCAATATCTCCTGAGCCTGCTAAGATTTTTTCGATTGCAGATTTTGCTTCATCAAGAGCTTTTTCTGTAATATCGTAGAAGGTTTGTCTGTCGTTTACTTCTGCAATATCAAGAGCATCTTTGATAACTTTTTGAATTTGTGCCATTGAATTTGTTTTTACATAGAAGATTTGTAATCTGTTTTCTTCTGCTGTGCTTAGAACTTTCGCACCGCCCTTGATGAAGTTTTTGTGAGCAATCACAATGTCAGCATCATCAAGGTTTCTAGTAATTTCAGCGTTCAAGTCAAGTCTTTCTATGACTTTTTCTGCGATACTCCTAGATACGGCATAAAGATAGATTTTTTTGAATTTTTTAACTTCTTCAACATATTTTTGTCTTGAGAAGCTAAATTTTAAACTTTCTGGATGTTCAATTTTGTCATCTAAAGCGTTAATTTTGTCGATTACTGTTGGTGCTTTTTCTTGGGCTGTGTCTTCAGAGAAGTTGTAAGTTTTATCAACTTTTCTTAACTCAGGTCTGATTGGCCAACCTCTTAAGATGTAGTCAACAGCTTCTGATGCGTTTTTATATACCGCTAAAGTGTTGCGGTCAATGATTTCGATTACGATATCGAAAGTCGGCTGTTTCTCACGTTCAAGAACAGTTTTTTGTGAAGAACGGCGTTTTGCCTCATCATCACCTAATGTAACGGATTGAATACCGCCGACTAAATCTGATAATGTTGGGTTTTTAATCAAACTTTCTAAACTGTTACCGTGTGCAGTTGCGATAAGCATAACCCCACGTTCAGCAATTGTTCTTGCAGCTTGTGCTTCGGCTTCTGTACCGATTTCGTCAACAACAATAACTTCAGGTGTGTGGTTTTCGACAGCTTCAATCATAATATCTTTTTGATATTCAGGCTGTCTAACCTGCATTCTTCTAGCATGTCCAACTGCTGGGTGCGGAGTATCACCATCACCTGCGATTTCGTTTGATGTATCAACAATTACAACTCTCTTGCCTAATTCATCAGCAACAAGTCGTGAAATTTCTCTTAATTTTGTAGTTTTACCAACCCCTGGGCGACCAAGGAATAAAATACTTTTATTTTGGAGGCAGATGTCCTTAATACAAGAAATGGTCCCCGTGATGACTCTACCAATTCTACACGTAAGACCTACTACCCTGCCCTGTCTATTTCTAATTGCACTAATTCTGTGTAATGTTCCCGGAATACCTGATCTGTTATCTGAAGTAAATTCCTGAACTCTTGAAGTTATGTATTCAATATCTTCATAAGTTATGTCTTTGTTACCAAGATATTCGATCTTTCCGTTAGAATGTCTAATCTCGGGAGGACGCCCAATGTCAAGAACAATCTCTATGACATCGTCCATAACGGGGTAGTCGATATACTCTCGAATCCTGTCGGGCAGAATTTCAACCAATTTTTCTAAATCATTTTGAAGTTGTATATTGCTCATATATTCGCTGCCTTTCTATTTTGATTATAACAAAATATCCGTCGGCTATTAACTGCGATTTATAGTTTTAGGGACTTCTACTTTTATTATAAATCATGTGTCGGCAAATTTCACATGCAACTTTACTAAAAATGTAGTAATTTTAACAAAACTTTACATTTAAAAATGGGTTCAAAACGTGTAAAATCAACACTTTTCATTTTTAAAAATCCAAAAAAAATAAATTACTCAATCGAAAGATTGAACTTTTAAAATCCTCTTTACAATCCGAAATACAACTCAAAATTTCTATTAAAATTTGTTTACAAAGGGGTAAATAAGTGAATAAGAAAATAGGTTCTTTATGGCTATTTTTTTAAAAATTTTCTTGTTTGTAGTAAGATGTTTTGTGTGAATACTGTTACAAAAGGAAAGGAACAATAAAATGACAAAACTTTCACCATTACAAATTGAAAGATTACAGTATCAACCAAAACTTCCTTCTAGTTTACAAAGCGGTGTAAACTCTTTGGAATTGGTTGAAGGATCTGCAACTCAATCAGTTAGAGATCAAGAACAAATCAAGGCTTTATTTGCAAATACTTATGGCAAACCAACTGTAACATTTAAGTCAACATCTACTTCAGGTTCTTCTGAAATTAAAAATGTTGGTGTAATTTTATCAGGTGGTCAAGCTCCTGGCGGTCATAACGTTATCGCTGGTTTATATGATGCATTGAAAAATGCTAACCCATCTAACAAATTATATGGTTTCTTAGGTGGTCCATCAGGTATTATCGATGGTAAATATGTTGAATTTACTGATTCGTTCATCGATGATTACAGAAATACAGGTGGTTTCGATATTATCGGTTCTGGTAGAACTAAATTAGAAACTGAAGAACAATTCCAAAAATCATTGGGAGTTTGTAAAAAATTAAACATCTCTGCTGTTGTTATTATCGGTGGTGATGACTCAAATACTAACGCTGCATTATTAGCTGAATGGTTCGTTAAAAATAATACAGGTATTCAAGTTATCGGTTGTCCAAAAACTATCGATGGTGACTTGAAAAATGAACAAATCGAAATTTCTTTCGGTTTCGACACTGCTACAAAAACTTACGCAGAACTTATCGGTAACATCCAAAGAGATGCTAATTCAGCTAAAAAATATTGGCACTTTATCAAAATTATGGGTAGAAGTGCATCTCACGTTGCTTTAGAAGCTGCATTACAAACTCAACCAAACATCACTTTAATCTCTGAAGAAGTTGAAGCTAAGAAAATGTCTTTATCTTCAATCATTGATTATATGTCTGATATTATTGTTAAACGTGCAAATGCAGGTAAAAACTTCGGTATTGCTGTAATTCCTGAAGGTTTAATCGAATTCATTCCTGAAATGGGTTCAATGATTTCTAACTTGAACGATATTATGGCTACTTTAGAAACTGATCCAAGTTTTGTTAATGCAACAACTATCAGAGAAAAATTTGATATCGTTGAAAACAGATTAGACTCAGCTAATGCTGCTGTTTACTCTTCACTTCCAGCATTGATTAAAGAACAATTACTTGCTGATCGTGACCCACACGGTAACGTTCAAGTTTCTAAAATTGAAACTGAAAAATTGTTAATCGAAATGATTTCAACAAGACTTGATGAATTAAAATCTCAAGGTGATTTCATTGGTAAATTCTCAGCACAATCACACTTCTTTGGTTATGAAGGACGTTGTGCATTCCCATCAAACTTTGATGCTGACTACTGTTATTCATTAGGTTACAATGCATTTGCATTGATTAACTTTGGTTTAACAGGTTATTTATCATCAGTTAGAAACTTAACAGCTCCTGCTTCTGAATGGATTGCAGGTGGTGTTCCTCTTACAATGATGATGAATATGGAAAAACGTCACGGTGAAATGAAACCAGTTATCCAAAAAGCTCTAGTTAGACTTGATGGTCCTGTGTTCAAACAACTAGCTGACAACAGAGAAGACTGGGCATTAAATGACAGATATTTATTCCCAGGTGCTATCCAATACTTTGGACCAAGCTCTGTTTGTGATATCACAACAGTTACATTACAATTAGAAAGAGCTAAAGAATTAGCTTCAGTTTAATTTGTAATTTCTGAATAATTGAAAAGGGTTGTAAGTTGTTCTTACGACTCTTTTTTTGATTTAAGAGATTCTTCGGTTAAAATATTTTGTGTCATTCAGAAGGCTTTAGCCTGTGGAATCTCAAAATATTTTAACCTCAGAATGACAAAATTTTTTCATGATAAAATTGTCTTATGAAAGAATTTGATTTTTACATAGTTCCAACACCTATCGGGAATTTGGGTGATATTACATTAAGAGCAATTGAAATTTTAAAATCAGTTGATTTGATTGCTTGTGAAGATAGTCGTGTTACTCAAAAATTGTTAAATCATTTTGACATCAGAACAAAATGTGTTTCTTATCACAAGTACAACGAAAAAGAACGCATAAATCAAATTCTTGAAACTTTAAAAAGTGGTAAAAAAATGGCACTTGTATCAGATGCTGGAACTCCACTTATTTGTGATCCTGGTTCAGTTATTGTGAAAGAATTGAGAGATAATGGGTTTTCAATAACAGCATTACCTGGGGCTAATGCTATTGCAACGTTTTTATCTCAAGTTTCTCGTGAGGATGAAACATATACATTTATCGGATTTTTACCAAAAACTCAGGCAAAAATTGAAGAAATTGCTTTGCAATATAAATTGAGTGATTTTGTTTTCTATGAATCACCAAACAGAATTATTCAAACTTTAGAAATTATCAAAAATGTTCGTCCTGAATGTAAGGTTGCGTTCGGTAGAGAACTTACAAAAGTTTTTGAAGAAGTTGTCGTTGATAAAATTGATAATGTAATTAAACATTTGAAAACAAATGTTGCAAAAGGTGAATTTGTTTGTTTGATATATAGAGATGGTGAAGTTTCTGATTTAACTCAGATTGAAGATAAGATAAAACTCTTGCAGGATAAGGGCTTTGGGGCAAAAGATATTTCTGTAATTTTATCAGAATTGTATGGTGTGAATAAAAATAAAATTTATAAAATGGTAGTTAGTAAATAGATGTAAATATTTTGTACTTTTTTTGTAATTTATGCTACAATTTTATTGAACAAGAGTGAGAGTTTGTAAGGGAAGTATATTCTTGAAATTTTATAAAATTACCAGACAATTATTATTAGCCGTTATCCTGGCTATGATGACACAAGTTAACGTTGTTGCGATGGATGATGTGTGGGGTGGAATGGGTCTTTCAGAAGAATCTGTTCAAGATGTTCCACATCCTAGTGATTTGTTTAAAACTCAAGAGCCAAGTGCTCCTACAACTCAAGCTCAGTCAAGCTCAGAAACTCCTGTTGATAAGGAATTAAGACTTATCAAAGATATTGAAATTTATGGGTTGAATTCAGTTGCCGAACACGAAATCAGAGAAAAAATCCAAATGAAACAAGGTGGAACTTACTCTCGTGATTTGTTGCAAACTGATTTGAAAACTATCTATCAAATGGGATATTTTACAGAAAAGATGAAGGCTATTCCATCTAAAAATGAAGATGGTTCAGTTACTGTAAAAATTGTTGTTGAAGAAAATATCCCTGTTAAAGATTTTACAATTGAGGGTAATACAGTTATTCCTGTTGAAGATATTTTGGCTACTTTAAATGATATGAAAGGTAAGCCTCAAAATATTGCTCAATTGAACGTTGCTATTTCTCAAATTCAAGAATTATATACTTCTAAGGGTTACATTCTAGCAAGAATTGATTCAGTTACAGATGATCCTGATGGTACTATCAACATTAGTATCAAAGAAGGTGTTATCGACAAAATTATGATTGAGGGTAATGAAAAAACAAAAGATTATGTTGTTGCCCGTAATATTTTGACTGAACCTGGTATGATTTATAACGAAAATCTTATTAAAGAAGATTTGGTTAGATTGTACGCAACTCAAGCGTTTAAAGATGTAACACGTGAAATTGAACCAAGTGAAGAAATTCCTGATGCATACGATATCACAATTAAAATCCAAGAACAAAGAACTGCAAGTATCTCTGTTGGTGGTGGTGTTGATACTGTAACAGGTTTGTTCGGATCTATGGGTATTACTGAAACTAACTTTAGAGGCAGAGCTGAAAGAATTTCCTTAACAGGTTTGGTTGGTACAGGGGTTATGCTTAATGACTCATCTGTTAAAGATCACATGAATATTCAAGCTGAATTGAGTTATTTCAAACCTTATTTTTATAACGCTGATACTTCTTTGAATAACAGAATCTTCTTCAGAGATTTTGGTTCATACCAAATCCCACTTGCTATTGAAAGAAGAATTGGTGCAGAAATGACAGTTGCACACAGACTTAAAAAGAATAGACACGCAACAGCATCTTTCAGTTTAGGTCTTGAAAATATTGATGTTCGTGAAGGTGATTTCAATGGAATTTCAAGAATGTATCAAAGATACAATATTCCAATCGCAGAGCGTGCTAAACAGTTAGAAGGCGGATTATTCTTATCTTTAAGCCCTGCATTGATTTACGATACAAGAGATTCAGCTACTGTAACAAGACACGGTACAATGGCTAGTATCAGATTTGATGAAAACTTTGGCTTAGATGGATTTGACAAAACAAACGGAAAACTTACAGGTATGATTAAACAATATATTCCTGTTGGTAAAAAGTCATCTTTATCATTCACAGCTAAAGGGGGTGGAGCTATCCATGGCGATATTCCTGAAGTTATGGCATATCGTGTAGGGGGTCCATACACTGTTAGAGGTTTCAAAATGAGTGGTGTTGGTACAGGTGATGCTTTCATCATGGGTTCTGCTGAATTTGCGACTCCAATTCCATTTATGGATAGAACAAGAATTTCATTCTTACATAACATTCGATTCACAGTTTGGGCTGATGCAGGTAAAGTGTTTGACGGCACAGTATCAAACAAAATTTATGACAGACCTGAATATGCAGTATCTGCCGGTGTTGGTTTGAAAGTGTTTATCCCAGGTATGGGTCCTTTATCAATCGACTATGGTATTCCGCTTACAAATGCGGGTAGAAATGGCTCAGACCACGGTTACTTCACATTCGGTGTAGGTGATTTATTATACTAAAATTTAATATAGGAGGTTTTTTATGAAAAACTTAAAAATGATGGCTTTACTTATGGCTGCTGGCTTTGTATTCTCTACTGGATTATCTGCTAGTGCTGAAGTTGGATATATTGATTACCAAAAAGTTTTAACAAGTTATCCTGCTGCTCAACAAGCTGCTAAAGAAATTGATGCAAAAGGTCTTGAATTACAACAATATATGATCGACAAAGAAAAACAATACAAAGCGTTGGATACACCTTTGAAAAAACAAAACTTTGAAGCTCAAACAAGACAAGAATTGATTGCTAAAGAAGATGCTTTGATTAAATTAAGACAAGCTAAAGAATCTCAAATTTTAACTCAAGTTCAAACTGCAGCAAAATCAGTTATGGTTACTCAAAAACTTGATGCTGTTGTATCAAACCAAATCATCTTTGTTGGTGGTGTTGATATTACTGATGCAGTTATCCAAAAACTAAAAGAAACAAAATAGGTTCTGGCTTATGAAAAACTATTCTGATGATGGCAGACAATATCACGTTGGATTAAAAGAAGGGGACATAGGAAAATATGTCATTCTTCCTGGCGATCCGAAACGTTGTGAAAAAATCGCTCAATATTTTGACAATCCGGTTTTGGTTGCAGATAGACGTGAATATGTTACTTATACAGGTTATGTTGACGGTGAAAAAGTTAGTGTAACTTCAACCGGTATAGGTGGGCCGTCTGCTGCAATTGCGATGGAAGAATTGGTAAAATGTGGTGCTGAAGTTTTCATTCGTGTTGGTACTTGTGGCGGTATGCAACTTGATATTAAAGGCGGAGATTTAGTTATCGCAACAGGTGCAATTCGTGCAGAAGGTACAAGTAAAGAATACGCTCCGATTGAATTTCCTGCGGTTGCTGATTTTAGAATAGTTAATGCTCTTGTGGATGCTGCTGAAAACTTGGGCTATACACATCATACAGGTGTTGTTCAGTGTAAGGATTCTTTTTATGGTCAGCATAGTCCTGAAACTAAACCTGTTAGCTATGAATTGCAAAATAAATGGGAAGCGTGGAAACGTTTAGGGTGTTTGGCTTCCGAAATGGAATCTGCAGCTTTGTTTGTTGTTGCAAGTTATTTGAATGTAAAAGTGGGTTCAATTTTCTTGACTGTTGCAAACCAAGAAAGAGAAAAATTAAGTCTTGAAAATCCTGTGGTTCATGATACTGAAAGAGCTATCAAAACTGCAATTGAGGCAATCAAAATTTTAAAAGGATAAGATTATGTTTAGAAAAAACAGAATGGAATATGTTATCAAAACATGTTCAGGGGACGATGCTCAAGCATTACAAAATTTGTTGAACGAAATGTCAATGAATGGCTGGGATTTGTACAGCATGCACGATGTTGGTGATGAAGATTCAGGTTCAGAATTGAACTGTATTTTCATGCGTCCTGCAAAACAAGATTCGGCTTCAGATTCTGACATAATCAATATTTCTGATTTCAAAAGTCAAATGGAAAAAATGCTTTCTCCTAAATTGACTGAATATGAACAATGTTTGGAAATCCAATCTCAAATTCGCAGACAAAAAGACAAAATGAACAAAATTAAGGCTGAACTTGAAGGTGAAGCACCTGCTTCTGTTTCAAGAAAAAAACTTAATGACAAAATTTCTGCAGGATTAAAAGAATTAGAAGATTTGAAAGCAAAATTAAATAAAGCAACATCACCTGATTTGATGTATTCAAAACTTCATGAAGAAAAATTGACAATATACTTAAGTGAAGAGCTTTTAGGCTTTGTTGATTCAGATAGAGATAATTCAGGCGAAGAACTTATTGCCGAAACTGTTAAATCACGTCTTAGATTAACTGAGGAAAAAGGTTATATCATTCCAAAAGTTGTATTTAAAGATGATGAAAACTTGAATCCTTGCGAATTCAGTATCAGAATTCGTGGAATGGAAGTTTTTAAGGCTGGTGTTTGCCCAAATCATTTGATGTTTTATGCAGATGAGTTAAAAACAAAAATCAAAAATTCAGTAAAAACAGTTGATGAAATTACTGATAGAGATGTTGTTTGGGTAGAAAAAGACAAGGCTAAAGATTTCTGGCAAAAGGGTTTGACACCATCAGAGTATATTTCAAAGGCATTAGAATATGTTGCGGTGAAATACGTTGAAGATTTATTAGATTATGATGATATCGACAAGTATTTAGAAGTTGTGGAAAAAGAAAACGAATTCTTAATCGAAAATATTATTCCTGATTTGTTGACTTATTCTGATGTTAAGTATCTTTTGACAAGTTTAATCAAAGAAAAAGTTTCAATTAAAAATATTACATACATTTTTGAGAAAATTAATGATTTTGCCGAAGATGGAAGTAAGGCTGATATTTTAAACAAAGTTCGTTTATCATTATCAAGACAAATTTGTAGAAGTTATGCAAATGAAGACGGTGAAACAATTAGTGCGTTTGAACTTTCTGAAAAAACTTATGCAGATATTGTTTTGGGTTGTGATGACAGTGAAGATTGTCTAATCAAAATTGACGGTGAATTAGCTGAAAAATTAGCTGATAAAATTATCAAAAAATCTAAAAAATTAGGTATTCATTCGCCAAAATTGATTGTCCCAATGGAATACAGACAAATTTTCTTCACATTGTTGTCATTATATTTAAACGATATAACTGTTTTGGCACACGAAGAAGTTGGTTGCCTATTCAAAATTGACAATTTAGGCGATATTTAAGAGAAAATTATTTATCTTCTTGAGTGATACCTGTTTGATAACCTGGTACAAGTAGTGCTAGTGGGATAAATCTGCCTAATAATGAGCCAACAGATGATGATTTGTTCATCATTGAAATTGCCATGCACAAATCGTCAAAGTGTGGAGCAAAGTCTGTTGCTCTGATTTCTCTATCTACTTCTTTTTTGTATAATTTTTCATTAATAAAGTTAGAAACTTTGTTCCCAACATAAATCCCAACTCCTAAAAATGCAAGTGTACAAGTTGCATTAGGTAGAACTTTCATAAGTTTGTTGGTGAAGTTCGCAGCTTTTTTCAATGTATTATTAGCAATTTTATTAAGATTGAATTGAGGAACGGCATTTTCGATACGGTTTTCGTATTTTCCGTAAAGTCTTGCACCTTGTCCTACTAAAAATACAGGAACTGCAATATTTCCAACCATTTGGCTTAAAATTTCACGTTGTTTTGCTTTGCGGTTTTCTTTTTTATCAACTAAACATCCACCAATAAAACCTCCAGCAACAGAGCCTGCTGCAACCCCTAGAATTTCTTTTTCGTGGTATTGGATTGATTCATTTACTGGTTTGTATTTGAAAATAGCCCAGTCTTTTATTGGAGTTTTAAAGATTTGTTTTGGATTTAGTGAGAATCCTTTTTTATGAGCAAGAAGTGCTATAACAGGAGCAGTGCCGGCAATGGCTGAACCAAGAACAATTGCTTTTTGCTTTTTGTTCATATCGGTTTGAGCCCCATGTGCGGTAAAATTTGGTTGATTATTTAGGTTATATGAATTTACTCTAGTAATCATTTTTCTTTCCTGTTTGTACCTATTAGAAATCCGAACAAAAAAAATCTTGCTATTATATTATACCACTTTAAACATTTGTAACATATCATTTTGGATAAAGGTAGTAAATAGGTCGTTTTTGTAACAAAATATTAAAACCCATCTATCATATCGCAAAAAAATATCTTGAGCGGTATTAAATAGTTATTGACGAAAGCGTTATAATCATGGCAATTAAACCGATAAATATACCAATAGCAAATACTCATAGTGTAATGTCTAGAAATCTGGTAAAACAGATGGCTAGTGATGGTTTTTTGCCTGTTATTGCGTTAGAAGCCTTTGTAGAAGCGGGTAGAACTTACCAAGCATACCAAAGAGGCGGATTTGATGAAGCAAGAGAAAGAATTACAGAAGAATTTTCAGGAGCTGTTTTTTGGTTAGGTGGGGTAACTGCACTTAACTGGGTATTTGAAAAAATCGGTCAAAAATTATTAAAATTGCCTAATATTAACGTAAGTATTGATGCGGATGATGTTCGTAAACCGCTTACAAATTACTTAACTCACGAAAGAACTAAAGAGGGTGCTGAAATCTTAGAAAAAACTATGGCAAAATTCAAATTTGCTAAAGTTATTTCAAGTGTATTGATTGCCAACGCTTTAATTGGTTTGGTTCTCCCAAAAATTAACCAAGCAATTACTCGTTCTTACCACAAAGACGATAAGAACAAAGCAGAGGTTTCACCTGAGATTGCAAATGTTATACTTTCAGATCCGAAAGATAATCCATTTGTAGCAAGACCAACATTTGATAGCTTTGCGACATCTCAAGATGGAAAAGATAATAAAAAAGATGTTTCATTTGGTATCAATTTATTATCTTTAGCTAACAAATTTGAAAGCAACAGAAACTACAAATTGTTATCAGTTGACGTTGGTACATCAACTGGTCGTGCTTATTCTGCAAGAAATAATGATGAAAGAGTAGAAATTCTATTCAGAGATATCGCATCAATTTACTTCTATATGTTCAACATGCCAAATATCAATACTTGGTTAAATAAACTTGAACAAAGAAATGAAAAATCAAGTATGTTAATGTACGGCACAAGACTTGACCCAGTTTCAGCTGAATTTGCAAACAAATACATGCAAGGTTATATTGACGGATTTGAAGGCAAAAAAGTTGATATTGAAACATTCAGACGTGATATGTTCGGTGAAAGAGTTACATTATCAGATAATTTGAAAGCTAAATTCCAAGGTGAAAAAATCAAAATTATTTCACTTGATGAATTCAAAGCAGAACTTAAATCACTTGTTCCAGAATCTGAACTTAAACACTTTGAAGAAATGGCTGAACAGATGTCTAAACTTCAACCTCAGGTTAAAGGTATGTCTATCTTGACTCAAACACAGGTAGAAGATGTTCTAACAGGTGGACACTTGAATAATCCTAAGTTCTTACAAGAATTCTTCAAAAACAGATTTGGTAAGAAATTTATGGAAAGATATAAATTTGTTGCTCAATCAGAACTTGATGCTCACAAACACGAACTTATCGACTTTGTAAATTCAGTAATCGAAAGAGCAAGAAAAACAAATGCTGGTGAAATTACTCAATCATTATTGAATAAAGCATCAAATCACAACTTGAGAATGAATGCTCTTAACTGGGGAAGTGGATTTGTTATTTCTGCATTGTTCTTATCAACAATTATTCCAAAAGTTCAATATCTTATCACAAAATGGAGAACAGGTTCTGACCAGTTCCCAGGGACAGCAGAATTCAGAGAACAAGAAGAACAAGCAAAACAAGTTGCATAAAGATTTAAAAAAGACCCAACCAAGCGGATTGGGTCTTTTAATTTTGGATTAACTATAAAAAGTCTTATACAGCAACTTTCATAGTTTTTTCGATGATTGAGTTGAAGCTATCAGCTTTTAAAGAAGCACCACCGATTAAAGCACCATCGATGTCTGATTTAGACATTTGTTCTTCGATAGTTTCAGGTTTTACAGAACCACCGTAAAGAATTCTGATAGAATCAGCTGCAGCAGCACCAGAAACTTCAGCAACAACGCCTCTAATCATTTTGATAACTCTGTTAGCTTCTTCAGCATCACAAGATTTGCCAGTACCGATAGCCCAGATTGGTTCGTATGCGATAACTGATTTTGCAACGTCTTCTGAAGAGATACCTTCTAAAGCTGCTCTGATTTGTGAAGCGATATGAGAATCTGTAATACCGCTTTCTCTTTGTTCAAGAGTTTCACCACAGCAGATGATAGGAATTAAGCCACCAGCTAAGATAGCTTTAGCTTTTTTGTTAATCATTTCATCTGTTTCAGAGAAGTATTCTCTTCTTTCAGAGTGACCGATGATAACATAAGCACATCCAGCATCTTTTAACATTTCAACAGAAATTTCACCAGTGTAAGCACCAGAATTTTCCCAGTGGCAGTTTTGACCAGCAACATAAAGTTTGCTTTCGCCACAACCACAAGAGCAAGGAATTTCTGCAACTTGGTTGATTGATGTGAATACAGGTGCAATTACAACAACTGGTAATTGAGGTGCTGTAAAGTTGCTTACGAATGATTTAATACCTTCGTATAGAGCTTTTGCATCGCTTTGGCAAAGGTTCATTTTCCAGTTACCTGCGATAATAGGTTTTCTTGACATAATTTTCTCTCCTTTGTAAGTAACACTTAACGACTTAATCTTAAATCAAACAAATATAGTTCGCAAGTGTACAGATGTTGAGAAATCTTCCCTTAATCCCTACTCTTCCTTTTTTGTAGGCATAAAATGATAAACCAAAAGAATAGTTAATATAACAGCTAAACCTATTGTTTTGAATTTGATAATGGCAACTGATACAATTGAGCCAATTATTATTGCAAGAACAAGTCGTTTGAAGAATTCTTTAATTTTTTCTTTAGTTTTTGAAATTTCTCTTATTTCTTCTGCCATCTTTTTGATATTTGATTGTTCTTTAGCTTGTTCTTCAATTGTTTCATCAATAACTTCAGATGCTTTTAATTCTTCAACAGCATCGTTGTAAGTTCTGTTTACAAAACGTTCAACCAAAGATAAAACGACAGTTTCAGGTGCATCGTTTTTCACGCATGCATACATAACTTCCCACATTGCATACCAAATTTTTTGCATAACACCTTTCCAATATCTTGGCGGGATACCAGATCTGAAAAGGTCGATTTCTTTATGGAAGGACCATTCGGCTAGGACTTGGATATAAAAACATTGTTGTTCAAAATCTAATTTGCTAAATTCATCGTTATCAGGCATGGAAGAAGCCATAAGCATAGCAGACTTTCTGATATTTGTAATCAGATAGCTTTTTTGAAGTTCGTTTACATCTTCCGGAAGTAAAGGCGAAACTTGTTCAATCAGATTTTCAATAAAATCCGTATATTTTTTGTCGATAGCTGTTTCTTCCATTCTACTATTATAGGAAATAAGTCGTCAGAATTTGTCATATATATAGACTAAATATTTAAAAAGCAAGACTGATTTTTATCAATCTTGCTTAAAATTTTTTCTAATGAGGCTATTTTATTCTTTAACAACCCAACCATTTTTGATGAGTTTATGTAAACAACCTTGTGCATAATCACCAACGTGTCCGTGTCCTGTAACCTTGACACCGCAAGTTGTTTCATCCTCACCCCAAGGTTCAACAACACCTGTTTCAGCGTTAATTCTTCCTGTATAAACGTCAAGACCAACAATGTTTGGTTGAGCAGGACCGTTTACGTCAAATACAAAGTGTAATGTTCCATTTGCAGTTGTGTATTCCATACAAAGTGAAGCACCGTTTGTTGTTTGGATACAATGATCACCGTAAAATCTTGGAACTGCTTCACCTGTTAGTGTTGCGTATGATTTTGCAAGACATTTTGAACCATAAGTTGCACGTCCTGGGCAATCATTTGCAACTTTAAAATAGTGTCTTAAAAGATAGCAAGCTCCGGTTTCTTTTGCTGCAGTACAAGTGTATGCAACCCCTCCTGTTGTTTGGTCAAAACGTTCAGCCATTTCATCTGCCACAATAGATGTTACAGCTTCTTCTAACTGAGCATATATTTTTTGAGCACTTGCAGCATATGTTTTGTATCTGTAATTTTTGACAACAGATGGAATTGTTAACACAGAAACAACTGCAATAATACTAAGAGTAATCAATACCTCTGCTAAAGTAAAACCTTTTTTTATCATTTGTCCCTCCTAGTATTCCATTTTCCAGCCAGCTTCAATGATGTTGTTTACACAACCTGCTGCTGCATCGTATATTGAACCGGTTGAACCTTTAGTACAACTGGCAGCTGCTGCACCCATACTGGTTATTGCACAACCACTGTTGTAATCGGCTAAAGTCCCGTTTCTACGGATATCAAAAGAGAATACATCACGCCCTGCAACGTTAGGCTGACCAACACCATTAACATCGACAACAATACTCATACAGTTATTGTTGGCGTTATAAAAGCCTCCAATTACTGCTCCTGTAACGGTTTGTACAAAGTAATCGCCATGAGGTGCTGTAACGTTTGCACCGCCAACTGTTTTATAAGCCCCAACTGTTCTTTTTAAGCAAGGGTCAGTTCCATTTAGGCAGTTTTCTTCTACGTTTTTAAAGTACTTTTGTAGAAAGTATCCTAAACCGCTTGTACATTTCTTTTCTCCGCTAGTCTGACAAACAGTTTTGCCACCTGCGGTTGACTCATAAAAGTCATCAACGTGTTCTTCGTTCATAATTGCTTGAATTGCATCAGAAACCTGTGCATAAGCTTTTTCAAACTGTGCTGTATATAATCTATTTTGATAGTTTTTCATAACTCCTGGAATTGTCAAAACCGCAACGACTCCGACAACTGCTAGAGTGATTAAAACTTCTGATAATGTAAATGCTTTTTTATTCATCATATTCATTCCTAGTATTCCATTTTCCAACCAGCTTCCATGATATTACTCAAACAGCCTTGTGCTGCTGTGTACATATTCCCTGTTGCACCTTGTGTGCACATTTCACCTTTGGCTTTATCGATGTCGCTTAATGTACCATTTGGCTGAATTTCTATTGAGAAGACATCTCTACCAATAATATTTGGTTGACCAAGACCGTTAACATCGATAAGTAATCCAGCTTTTTTTGCTGCTACATCAACTTTTCCGCCGATAGTCGCTCCTGTTATTGTTTGAATGAAGTATTCACCATCAGGAACAATAGATGTACCACCTAAAGTTTTATATGTTCCAGCTTTTGTTGACATACAAACATCATTAGAGTTTCCTAAGCAATCTTTTCTGATAACTTTGAAATAATTTGTTAAAAAGTAGCTTATGCCCTCTGTACATTCATCAGTTGTGGCATCACATTTTGAAGCATATCTGCCGGCTGTTGTTTCAAAGAAATTATCAACGTGTTCATCATTCATTATTGACTGAACAGCATCAGAAACTTGAGCATATACTTTTTCAAGTTGTGCTGTGTATAATCTATTTTGATAGTTTTTCATAACCCCTGGGATAGTTAAAACCGCAACGATTCCGACAACCCCTAAAGTGATTAAAACTTCTGATAATGTAAACGCTTTTTTCATATAATTTTCCTAATTTTTAATAAGTCATTTCCCAATTGTTTTCTACAAGTTTTGCATAGCAACCATAACCTGTATGTTCTGTACCACAAACAGAGCTTGCGTGTGTATCATATATTTCATTTGTAGCTTTATTAAGTTCGAAAACGAATAAATCTCTACCTGCAACATTTGGTCCGTCTGTTGAATTTATGTCAACACGGATAACGCAGAATGTGTCTCCGGCACAGTAAAATGAAATAGCTTCCCCACTGGCAAGTTTTGCCCAACCGTGAGCGGCGGCTAAGTTCATAGATTTTTCTTCACCTGTTGAAATAACTGTGTATTTAGGTGCGAATGGTATAGATGTTACGTTCCCAACCTTTTTAAAGTATTTATCTAAGAAGGCTTGTTGATTACTGCCGTTAGCAGAATATTTGCTGTATGATGTTTGATTGAAATATGAAACATTATTGTCAATACATGCTTGATTTATTGCAGTTTCAACAGTTTCAATTACTTTTTTTAACTTAGTAACGTACAATTTTTTATGATAATCTTTCATAAATCCTGGTAAAACCAAGGTTGCAATAACTCCAATAATTGCCATTGTAATAAGCAATTCGCCAATAGTAAGGGCTTTTTTCATACTCTATAATATCCTGTATTTAGTCTTATACGTATATATAGATTATACACTTTTTTTCAAGTGTTTTCAAGTCATGTACTAAATAATAAAACCATAAGGAACAGAAAACGAATAATTGAATAGTGTTTGAGTATGAGATATAGTTTAATATATTGAGAATGTTTTATTTTTAACGTTTCAAGGGGTTATTTTGCATTATAAATTTATATAGGTATAAAACCTATAAAAAAATTTTTTGCTAGCAATTTGTAAAAATTTTAATAATTTTTTTGGATAGTTTTAATCATTTCATACATTACTGTATTATAAGGGGTTGGGATATTGTGTTTTTCCCCAAGCGAAATCATTGTTCCTGCAAGCATTTCAACTTCTGTTTGTCGTTTTGCCTCAACATCTTGGAGCATTGATGTTTTACCTTCAGGCATGAGATTGTGTAGAGCTTGAAGTGCATCATCTATCATTCTGTCTGTATTTTTAACTCCCTCAGTTTTTGCGATTGCTTGAACTTCTTTCATAATATTATTGAACATGTTCATAAATTCAGGGTTTGAAGTCATTTCACCAAAAGTTAATCTTAAAATGGCTGATGGTTGGTTTGTACTCACATTAAGCATAAATTTCAACCAATAAGCATAATTCATATCTTCAGGAATTTTGTGAGTAATATTGGTTTTTGTAAAATAGGTTTTTAAAACATCGATAATTTTTGGGTTTGTCTTGTTTTCTTTTACCCCAAAAACAACGCATCCTCTCCCATCATAAAAATAGTTGTTTTGAGCAATAGTTTCGCTGTGTCCTAAGAAAAATGCTAATGGAATATTTGTCCAGTCGTATTTTTGAGCAATAATTTCTTCACTTGAAATTCCGTTCAAAACAGACATTATAATTGTGTTTTTATCAACAAAATTTTTGATATTTTCTACAACCTCATCTAAAGCATTGAACTTTGTGGCAATTAAAATTAAATCAGCTTTAAAATCAGTATTGTCAGGTGTTATGTAGTTTAGTTTTAATTCTTCATCATTAAATATTTTGGGATTTTTTGTATAAGTCTCAAGTCGATTTTTATCAACTAAAATTCTCAAATTATCATTATCAAATTTGCTGATTTTGTGTGCAAAAATCGAACCGATTGCCCCTATTCCGCATATTAAAACTTTTTTGATTTCTTTCATAACAACTAAATTTTATCATATCAAAATAAAGTTTTAATCTTACTTAACAAATCGTATATTTTTGGCAAAAAATTCTGAAAAAATGCCTTTATATATAAGTAAGGTAAGTAGCAATATTTTCGTGTGGAAAAGATTAGATGGGAATAGATTTGAATAGTCTAAACGGATATTCCGTAGGACTAACCCCAAATTTAAAAGTAAATAATTATGGAAAGTTTGTTTATTTTGGAAATACCCAAAATGTAGATACTTTCCAAAATGGTTCGCCTGTTCGTTTGTTTGAGGAAGCTGAGATTAAGAAAATGATTGCGAATAGTCCTGAGGTTCAGAAGATTTTAGCTGAACACAAAATTCCTGTACGTTTAAATATGAAAGAATTACACGAACTTAGAGATGGTCATGCTAAAGACACTCAAGATATTGCGGTTGCTATTGCTAACAACTTACCACCAGCACTTCGTCAACAAGTGAATTTGAAAGATTTAAAAGACGGTGCATTGCTTCATGATTTTGGCAAAGTTTTAATTCCGCCAGAAATCCTAAACAAAAATGGCAGACTTACAGATGCTGAACATAAAATTATGGATCTTCATACTGAACTTGGTTATTATTTACTTAAAGCCTCAGGTGTGAATGACAAAGTTTTAGATTTGGTTAGAAATCATCACGATAATTACCTAGATAATACTTCAGGAAGAAATTATGTTCCTGATATCAATTTGCAAATCCTAAATATTGCTGATAAATACTCAGCACTTACCGAAAAAAGAGTTTATAAAGATGCTTATGCTCCAAAAAGTGCGCTTACTGTTATTTATGGTGATGTTCAACGTGGGGAAGTTCATCCGTTCTTGTTCACAGCACTTGTGAAAGCCACTATGGACAGTGATCCTCTGTTGAATGTTAAGAAAGTTTAAGCAGTATATAAACTTTATGGCAATTTTTAATAAGAAAAATTGTTTATATATATGTAAGGGATAATTAAGAGATATACTAACGGGGAAATCTTAGTCTTACAAAAACTAATTAAAAATTCTAATTGGGGAAAATAAAACTTTAGGGGAAAATAAATCGAATCATCCATCATAATCAATCTTTTTACGGGTTGCTGATACTTTTCAGCGCCCTTTTTATTGCTGCTCGCCGCAGTGGGCAACGTGCTACCAGTGGCTTAGGTATTTGTTAGGTTAATGTGTAATATTCAGCCGGACGGGGCATTATGCTCCAGTGCCTTAGGTATTTGTTAGATTAATGTGTAATATTTAGCTATACTGGGCAATATTTCTATAAAAAAATACGGCTAGATTTTAGCCGTATCTTTTTGTCTTGAATATGATATAAATTTTATTTTCTGACTAGACCAAAGCCAATTCCTTATTGAAAGGGTTGGTGGAACACTCCTGTCTGTCACCAAGAATTTCTGATTTGATAACAGATAAATCGTGTTGCATCAATCTTCTTGGAGAACCTTCTTCCATTGAGTGGTTTCTTAACAAGTAAGATGGGTGGAAAATAGCCATTGCTCTGTATTCTTTGCCATTTACTGTTACGTTGAACCAGTTACCACGAACTTTTGAAATTTGAACTTTTTTATCTTCCCAGAATGATCTTAGAGAAGTTGCACCACAGAAAATGATTGCTTGTGGGTTCATAATATCAATTTGAGCAGTCAAATATCTTTCGCATAATGCTTTTTCTACATCAGTTGGAACTCTGTTTTCAGGTGGTCTGCATTTTACAGTGTTGATGATGTATAAATCGTTTTCTCTTGAAATGCCTGCTTCTTCTAAGAATTGGTTTAACAATTTACCTGCTCTGCCTACAAATGGTTTTCCTGTTTCATCTTCTGTTTCGCCAGGAGCTTCACCAATTAATACGATTTTTGCAGTTTCAGGGTTACCATCTGAGAAAACAACGTTTTTACGTGTTTTTGCCAAGATGCAATCTGTACAATTTTCGCATTTTGCTTGAACGATATCCAAACAGCCTTTTTTAATCATTTATAATCTCTCCTCTTATGTAGTCTTTATTGTTCTTTAAAAAATCCGATATTATATTTTTTACAATATCTTTTTAATTCCTTCATTATTATATCAGATAATAAAAATACTGCAATCAAATTCGGAACAGCTAAAAATAAAGTAAATGCGTCTGATAAATTTACTACACTTTTCAAATTCATAGCAGAACCTATTATGATAAATAAACAGTAAATTATTTGGAAAGTTCTTGTTGTAGCTTTAGATTCGCCAAACAAGAATGTCCAACTTTTTGTGCCGTAATATGAACCGCAAAGCATTGTTGATAGTACAAAACAGCTTGCCATAAATGTTAATAAAATTGGGAAGAACGGACAAACAGTTGCGAATGCTTTTGATGTTAATTCAATACCTTCAATTCCATTTGTGTTTAGGTATGCACCAGTAACAACAATGATAAATGCTGTTGCAGCACCAACGATTACTGTATCAACAAAAGGTTGTAACATTGCAATAAAAGCTTGAGCGACAGGTTTACTTGTTTTTACAGCTGAAAAAGCAATTGGTGCAGTGCCTAAGCCAGCTTCGTTTGCAAACATTGCACGTCTAAATCCCCATAACATACAACCAAACAATCCCCCACCAACAATAGCTTGAGGTTTAAATGCTTCTTTAATAATTAAGCAAATTGTTTCAGGTACGTGGTGAATATTTAACAAACAAATTATAAATGCTGAAAATACATACAAAGTACACATAACAGGTGTAACTTTTGATGTGAATTTTCCGATTGATTTAATTCCGCCGATTACTGTTATATAAGTTATAATTGCAACGATTAAACCAAATACCCAACGATAACCTTCAAACAATCCTGTTACGTTAGAAATCTGTGTTGTGATTGCATTAATTTGGAACAAGTTCCAACCACCAATCATCGCAAACACACAACATACTGCATAGATTTTTGCCAAATATGGGGTGTAAGGTTTTATCCAAGGTGCACGAAGTCCGTTTATGATGTAATACATCGGACCACCTGAGGATGAACCATCTTTATTGATTTGTCTGAATTTGATACCTAATAAAACTTCTGCAAATTTTAATGCCATTGAAAATATTCCGGCAATAATCATCCAGAAAATTACCCCAGGGCCGCCAACCGAAACTGCCAATGCTGAACCAACAACATTACCCATGCCTGCAGATGCCGAAATTGTCGCAGTTAGTGCTTGGAAAGATGATACTTCACCTTGTTTTTTCTTGATAATTGTATCATCGTGTTTGTATCTTTTTGTGATTAAATCGATTGCGTGTTTGAAACCCCACAACCCGATAAATCTTGTTCTGAATGTAAAATATAAAGCCGCAATCATCAATAGAACAATCAAAAATTCTACACGTACTCCGTTAATTGTTACGTGTGAAAAAATAATTCCTGAAATCTTATTCGCGACAGGCGATAAAATGCTATCAATTTGGCTATCTAAATTCATAACCTAATTGTATAATAAACAGATTATTTTACAAAGTTTCAGCAATTTTTATTTAATATTTAGAGCTTCAAGTTGTTTAATTTTGGTATTAATTTCGTTCATCAAGTTAACGTTTTCTGTTTGACGGGCGAATTTTTGAGCCTTTGTTAAAAGATTATGAGCTTTGCCAATGTTGTTAAATTCAACCATAATATCAGCTGCTGCAAGATAGTTTTGAGCAGTTTTTAATGGGGTGTCTGCATCTGTATAATTTTTAACAGCTTGAGAATATGATTTTAATGCTTTTTCAGGTTCATCAAATTTCATATACGCTTTACCTGTGTTAGAAGCAACAAAACCTTTCAAATTATTGTTATCAGTTTCATCAGCCAAACCTGTTGCAACTTCATAATAATCAAATGCGGTTTTTTCATACATATCAGTATAAATATTGCCTAATTTTGTTAATGAAGCTGATTGAGCAGGTAAGTTTTCAGCTTCTCCTGCGTGAGAAACTGTGCTGAAATAGTGATCCATTGCAGGTGTAATTTGATTTATATCATCATAAATTTGTGCCATTGAATAGTGAGCTTTTGTTTTTACATTTTCATCTGTTGAAAGTTGTAATGACTGTTGATAACTTTTCAACGCTTGTGCGATATAATCGTGATCATCATAAATTTTTCCAACTTCATAATAAATTTTTCCTGAAGTTTCTGTGTCATCGATTTCTAATGCACGATTTAATGCTTGTTCAAATGATTTGATAGCATTTTCTGGATCGTTTGCGTAAGCATATTTTTTAGCTTGGATAAACAAAGATTTTAATTGTTTATCTTGCGGAATTTTTGTTGAAGTTGTTTGTCCTGCAACAGAAATTGGAATTACATTTGAATTTTCCTCAGTTGCTTGTTGAGGAATTGTTTCTGTTTGAGCAGTTTCTTGTAATTCTTCTTGACGTTTTGTTTGGCTGGTTGTTCCATCAGGGAAACGTACCAAAAATCTTTCGTTAATATCTTCTTCGTTAAATTTCAAATCGATATTTTGTAAGAATAAAGTTTCAACCCAGTTTTCTACAACTTTAGAATCTTTGCCTAAAGTTTCTGAAATATGTTTATCAAGAACTGATGCAGCAGTTTTTAGAGTTGATTTTACAAGTCTTGCATCAGCATTATTTTTTTGAACTTGTTTTTTTACAACTTCTAAATATCCGTCAACAATTTCACTTAAATCATCAGGAGTTCCGATTGCTAAAGATGTGTTTTTAAAATCTTTTAAAATTTGGGCAATATTAATTCTGTTATCAATAGTTGTTGCAGGTTTTTCTTGTGGTGCAATTTGATTTGTAACAGTTGTTTGAGTTGTTTGTGGTCTAGAATTTACATTTACGCCAGCGTAAGCATTAGCTGCGGGCATTGCAAACTTTTGTTCATAAGCAGGGGTGTAAGTTGGCTGTTTTTGTTCAACATACTGAAGCCCTTTGCTCTTTGAATTCTGACCTGATTCTTGTTCACGTTGGGCATTGGTTGCAGCAGACTTTTCCTCATCCTCTCTTTTTTTGATAGGATTGCGGTTTTCTTGTCTTACATATGGTCGTTGATATATGTTATTAAGACTAAGTCCCATTTTATTATTCTACCTGCCCAATATCTAGTTCTTACCATATTATTTGTAGCATATTTCACTATGAAAGTGGTCATTCTTTCGTATGATTTATGCCATGTTAGATTTAAGTTTTTTTTCTCAAAAGTCAAGGTGTTTGCCCGCACGGGGCACCATGCTACTAATTGCTGGTAAATATTGATGAATTTACGTATTTCGTTGGGTAAATGTATGCTATTAAGTGCAGGTGCTAAGTTTTGTAAAAGTTTTCTAAGTGAAAATTGGGTTTTTTGAATATATGAACGTTGGAAACATAGATAGCGTAAAGGTTTTACCCTGTCAAGATCCGTATTTTTACGTACGTAAAAATACGGACTGGTAAAATTTCCTCAAACATTTAATATATGAATGTGATACAAAATATAAGGAAATATAAATGGCAAAATTAATTAACAAAATTTTATCAGCTTTAAACAATGACAATGTTTTAGATTCAACAATAGAGGATATTTCAATATGCAAAGAAAATCTTGTAAAAAACCTATCAAATCCAGTGTTTGATTCAAAAAGCAAAAAGAGTCTTCTGAATTGTTATAATACCTTAGAGGATTTAGAAAAATCACTTAATAGATATAATGTTTTAATTCACAATAATTATTCTCAAGATGCAATTGAAGAAAAACAAAATGTAATGAATCTTGTTTTAAAAACAGGCATTAGTAATGAGCGATATGTTTGGCGTAGTGAAAATGGAAAACATACTTGTGCGGCGTGTAGAGAATTAGATGGACAAGAATTTGAATTTTATGACGAAATTCCACCTCGTCCTCATCCAAATTGTAAATGTTATATTGAAGTTATTGAATATGAAAATTCTGACCCTGTTCAACAAGAACGTGAAAATGGAGAACTGTGTGATTGTATTACAAAAATAGACACCTTAATATCAGAAGGGGAACAATTACAGGTTGAACTGGATGGATTAATTTCTGAAATATCTGAAACGCAAATAAAAGATGCTATTTTGTTTTTAAAGTTTAAAGAGTTTGAACAATATATTAAAAATTTAAAATCAACTTCGGCTGTTGTTCCTTGTGGTGAGAACTGTGTTGCTCAAGTAACAGGAATGGCTGCAAATATTACGAATACCAATGAATTATCAGATATTCTATCAAAACTTACAATTTTTGATAAACAGGCTAAACAAGTTTATAAAATATTTCAGGATAATAAACAAGAAATGGAACGAATCAGAAATGGAATGGATAAATATTATCATTCAAAGGCAAATTGTGAATCTGCTGAATTGGGTGAAGTACAAAAATTGTTTGCAATTTTATTTAGTATTGCAAAAGAACTTTATGATTTTAAGTTAAAGGTATTCAATCTGCATATGGAGTTTGATGTAGTTGTTAGAGACTGCTTTGAGGATTTAAAGGCTGATTGGTATGGAATTTTAAAAGCAAAAGATCATGGTTTTTGTTCAGATAAAGTAAAAG
>JAZSDA010000010.1:0-6586 GCA_045530955.1 Candidatus Gastranaerophilaceae bacterium | reverse complement strand
AATATCTTCTCTTACATCATATTTTGCAACAACATTACATTCATTAAAAATCTCTTCTAAATATCCAGAAAGAGTTTGGTTATCCTCTTCTAATTGAGAAGCAAGAGCTGATGCTACAATTATAGCCTCTGTTGCACTTTTTTCACGCATTGCAATAGCTTTTCTGCCACTTAGAGATTCAATCAAGTCTTCAGAACCCATAATCATACCACCAGATTCTTCTCCACCAAAAATAAGTCTTGGCTGAACTCCCAAATTAATTTCGTTTCCGAATACATCCTCAACTTTAACCTCTGCTGTTGGATTCTGACGAAGTTGCAATTCTACTTTTTTCATAATATTTGCAATTTCTTTAAACCCAACAGGAACGTTTACAACTTGAACCCCTTTACTTTTTGCCCATTCATCCCAAGATAGAGCAGAAGCAGTTGTTTTAATCATAAATCTAGGGTGATTATTCCAAAGATTTTCCTTAACAAGTTGAGCTGACCAAAAATCCATCAACAACAAGAAGGCTTGGTTTGCAGTGAATACAGTCAACACTTTTTCATCATCTAAAACGATATAGTCAACACCAAGTCTTTTTAATTCTTCAACTCGTGAAATTGATTCAGTTTGAGTGATTGTTAACCTGTCGTGATCTGGGTCTGTAATAAGAACTGCTGTACCTACTGGATAACCTTTCAATTTATTTGAATAATCCAATGTGTCAATTACAGGGAAGAACTTTGTTCCATCTTGTTTTTTAGCTAAAACTGTAGCATCAACTGAATAATCATAGAACGCTTTTTCACCTTTTGGAGTAACATCGTATTTCCCAATTGAGTGGAAAAATGGATCTTCTTCTGTGTTAAACCAAACAAATTTATCAGAAATTCCAAGCTTTGCTAGAACTCTTGATAAAGTTCTGTAAGCAGAACCTCCCACGTTTTCAATAACAATTTTTGAATCAAAATTCTTAATCATATCAAGGTTAACATCTTTAGCGACACCTGATTTTAAGTATTCAACATAAAGATCAACACCATCATCGAAAGATTTTAATACAGATTCGTTGATTAATGGGTTATCTTTAGCTGAAATTTTAATCTCATAAGAACCGTTACGTTCAACTTCATCAAAAATCTCTTGAATTTTATTCACAAATTCCATTGATTCTTCAGGCAAATATTGAGAGCCTTGAGAGTTCAAGTCTTTTGTAGCATTTTTTACAGAAATACCATGGCTTGACGTGATATATTCGCCACCTAATAAATCTAATTTAAACGCTAAAAACGATGCCAACCAAATTGGAATAGTTTCTTTACCTGACGGAACTAAAGTTTGAATACCATTTGCAGCCTGAATTCGTGCAATTGCATCTAAAAACAATTTTGAATTGTAACGAACTTCACAACCTGCAACTTTAACAATTCTTTTATTTGGGTATTTTTCAACCGCAACAAGAGCTTTAGCTAAGGTTGCTAAAACAATCCCCACAAGGTTAATTGGAAATCTTGTATCTTGTGGAAATAAAATATTCTGAGGACCACGAATACCTGCAGTTGAAACTTTTGCTTCTTTTGCGTAATTTGCAAACCACTCTTCTAAGTTCAAACCTTCTGGATTTGTAACTTCATCATACGGTTTTAAATGTTCTCTTTTTAATATAAAAGAAAATTCACCATCATTATCAAAATTCATTAAGTTTAGATTTTTAATATAATCTGGAGTTTTATCATAAACACTTTTAAATAACTCATTTTCTAGTGCAACACTAGATGTTTTTAATTCAACCATACCTCTCTCCTTTTTCTATTTAAATTAATAATACACTAAAAACTTATTAATATGTAGCCTCTTAAATAATTTTAATGTATAATAAATGAAATAAGGGGAGAAATATATGGCAAAACAAAAGAAAAATTATGCTTATAGGGAAGCTCACGAATTTAACAAGTGGAGATCTCTTTTTCAGTTTATAGTATGCAAAATTGGTTATAATGCAGTACTAAAACTTATTTATCGATTAGAAGTACACGGGACAGAAAACATACCAAAAGATAACGATTATATTATTTGTCCAAATCACTTATCAACTATCGATCCCCCTATGATGGAAATTTTTATGCCAAGAAATATTGCATTTATGGCAAAAAAAGAGTTATTTGACATACCATTTATCAGATGGTGGATTGACTGGTTAGGGGCTTTTGCAGTTGATAGAGGAAACTTGGCACCATCAACAGTAAAAACCGTGAAACAAATCAAAAAAAGTGAATGGGTATTCGGCATTTTCCCTCAAGGAACACGCCAAGCCCCAGGAACAATTAAAAATGTTGGCAAAGGCTTTGCAGGTCTTGCTAGAATGACAAAATGCAACATTTTGCCTATCGGTATTATTGGTACAGATGAGAAAAAATGGATACCATTTTCAGGAAAAATTATCATCAGAGTAGGAAAAGTTATCCCTTATAGCGAAGATTTAGATGCAGTTAGACTTGAATGGATTAAACAAATCGAAGAACTAACAGGTTTTAAATATATTGAAGAAGAAGAGCAGGAAGAAGTAGCAAATGGAGGTTTAGGGCAAAATGAGTAACTGTAATAAACCTGTAAGAAACTTTAACAGAAGAACAGCAAAAGAGTATCACTGGTTTAGAACTTTATTTTTTATGACATTTCTTTTTACAGTAGTATATCCATTTTTTATGATATTCTACAATTTTAAAATTGAAGGTAGAGAAAACATTCCGCCAAGAGTGGCAAAACAAGGTAAATACATGTACGCAGGCAATCACGTATCAGTACTTGATCCGCCAATGGTTGCAATGGCTGCATTATGCCCTGTTGCATTTATGGCAAAAAAAGAATTATTTGAATCTACCGAAAAATTAAATTGGATTATTAAACGTTTGGGTGCATTTGCCGTTGACAGAAACAAACCAGAAATTGCAACATTCAAAACAGTCCGAGATATTATCGGCACAACTTGGTCTTTGGGGATATTCCCTCAAGGTGGAACAAGACCTTACGGTAAGCTTGACGGAATCAAAAAAGGCTTTGTTGTAATCGCAAAAGCGGCTAAAGCCGATGTTGTACCTGTCGCTATTGCCGATTGGGATGGTTATCCTTCTTTATATCCGTTCACAAGACGTAATGTTAATATTAAAATAGGGAAACCTATTTCTTGGAAACTAGATGATGATGTAATTGTCTATGAATGGTCAAAACAAATTTCAGAACTAGCAAATTATGAAAACTGTGCACCTATCCCAGAATCATACAAAGAAAAAGCAGAAGTATAAATTTGATTATACAAAAGTAAAGCCCCTTTTCAGGGGCTTTATTTTATTTAAAGAAAGGAATTTTGTTTTTATAAATCAAATCTTATACTTGATTTAATCTTTCAAGAGCTAATTTAGCAGTTTCAGCTACGCCAGGATCTTGATCGTTTTGAGCAATTGTAAATACAGTTGTCAAATCTTTTTTGTATGCTGGATTTTGGATGTAGCTTAATGCTTCGATAGCTGATGCTCTAACCATTGGGTTAGGGTTATCTTTTAAGTTATCAACCACTGTGATAGCACCAGGTAATTCAGTTAGAGGTACAGTTTGGTTTGATAAACGTGCTACTTCATCTCCGTAAAGTTTTTGCATAATTGCTGCTGTGAATAATGCATAGCTTTTATTTCTTTCAGCTTGTTCTTTTGGAGTGATTGTATTAGCTAAAGCTTGTTCAGCTTCAGTAACTTCTTTACCTGTCATAATTTTTTCTCTAGCTGCAACTTGTTCTGCTGTTGGACCAGCTAATGCAGTTGAGTCGTAATTGATAATATTAGTTAATGCATCAAATATTTTAGTATCAACTAATTCAGTTGCTTTATCTGGAGCAACTTTTACCATATTAGCAATTTCTTCCATACCTGCTGCTTGAACATCAAAATCAGGGTTGTTTAATTTTGCGATGAATGAATTCAAGTCAACTTGAGGTGTAATTGTTTCAGAAGGAACTACTTCTGGTTTTGCTTCAGGAGCTACAGTTGCAACAGGTTCTGGAGTAACTGGAGCTTGAGGAGCGTTAATATTTGTTTGAGCTGGAACCACTTGTGGAGCTGGAACTACAACAACTTGTGGAGCTACTGGCACTTCAACAGGAGCTGGAGCTGCTGGAGCAACTGCAACATGTGGAGCTACTGGAGCTTGTGCTGGAGCTACCGCAACTTGTGGAGCTGCAGGAACTGTAGCTACTTGAGGTGCTGCAGGGATTTGTGGTACAGCTTGTGGCATCGGCTGACAAATGTATGGCGGATAGTACGCTGGTTGTTGTGCAGTCGCTTGCGGATAAGTATAAACCGGAGCTTGTGGATAATTATATAAAGGTAAAGTTGGTTGAGCATATTGAGATTGGCAACCTTGACCAATACCTTGAGTTCCAACGCTAGGGTTATTAATTTCAATGTTTACAGCATTTAATTTCGGCTGTTGGGGAACAGGCATATATGTTGTCTGTTGTTGTACCATATACGGATTCATCATTGGTACACATGGAATTTGATTCATAAAATTTTCCTTTCCTACATAAAATTTGAGTCTTTTACCATTCTACCGTTTAAATAACCGTAAAGGGAAAATATTGCCAAATTTGAATTATTTTTTAACAAAACTTCACACAAAAAAGAAAAATTCAATATATAAGCGGATTTCAAGGCTCTATTAGTCTAATAGGTAAATTTACTGGAAAGAATTTTGTTTTTATGCTAAAATCGAAATTGTTAGGATATAGTAGATGGTCAAAATCCAGATATACACTGAGGATATAGATGAAGATAGACAAAACAAAAACAAGTTCAATCAGAAAAGCATTCGGAAAAACTTTAGCTGAAATCGGAGAGTTAAATGAAAAAGTTGTTGTCATGGACGCAGATTTGGCATGCTCAACTCAAACTCAAATATTTGGCAACAAATTTCCTGATAGATTTTTCGATTGCGGTATTGCTGAACAAGATATGATAGCCACAGCAGCAGGATTAGCTTCAGAAGGCAAAATCCCATTTGTTGCAAGTTTTGCAATGTTTGCAACAGGCAGAACATACGACCAAATAAGAAACGCTGTATGTTACCCAAACTTTAACGTTAAAATTATAGGAACACACGGTGGCGTTACAGTTGGGGAAGACGGTGCAACACACCAAGCATTAGAAGATATTTCATTAATGAGAAATATTCCTCACATGACAGTTATTGTTCCTGCAGACTCAAGAGAGTGCGAAGAAGCTGTTAAATATGCATCTCTTCACGATGGTCCTATGTATATTAGGATATCAAGATGTAATGTACCGGATATTTTTGATGAACACTACCACTTTAACATTCATAAAGCAGTTGTTTTAGAAGAAGGCAGTGATGTATCTGTATTCACAAATGGTGAAACATTAGCCGAAGTTCTATTAGCAGCTGAAGAATTAAAAGAAGACGGTATTTCAGTAGAAGTTATAAATGTTCCGGTTGTTAAACCGTTAGACTTCCAAACTGTAATTGATAGTGTTAAGAAAACAAAATTTGCAGTAACCGTTGAAAATCACTCTGTTGTTGGCGGACTTGGTTCAGCAATTTGTGAAACATTAGCAAGCAGATATCCTGCAAAAGTTTATAGAGTGGGTATCCATGATGAGTTTGGACAAAGCGGCCAATCTGACCAACTAATCGAATACTATGGCTTAGACTCTAAAACTTTGGCTAAAAGAATTCGTACAATGTATAAAAAAGAACAAGAACAAGGAAATATATAATGATCGTATTCCAAAATGTTACTAAAAGATATAAGAACAACCACTACGCTTTGAAAAACGTAAGTCTTGAAATTCGTTCAGGCGAATTTGTATTCGTTGTAGGAGCATCAGGTGCAGGAAAATCTACGCTCATGAAACTTTTATATAGCGAAGAAAAAGCAACAAGTGGGACAATATCAATTGGTGGGCTAAATATTGCCAACATTTCAAACGAAAAAATTCCTAATCTAAGAAGATGTATGGGAATTGTTTTCCAAGATTATAAATTACTACAAAACCAAACAGTATTTGATAACGTTGCATATGTTATCAGAACTATGGGAATTAGCAGCAAAGATATCAATGCACGTGTTAACGGAGCATTGAAAATTGTTGGATTATACGAAAAACGAAAAGCAAAACCGACTGAATTATCTGGTGGTGAACAACAAAGAGTTGGTATCGCAAGAGCAATTGTTAATGGTCCTCCACTACTTATTGCTGACGAACCTACAGGAAACTTAGACCCTAAAAACTCTATGGAAATCATGCAAATTCTTGACCAAATTAACCAAAGAGGTATTACAGTTATCGTTTCAACTCACGATAACGCTATGGTTGATTACTTCAGAAAAAGGGTTATTACACTAGATAAAGGGGAAATTGTAAGAGACATACAAGCAGGTACTTATGAATAGAAATCTTAGATCAAATGTAAAAAGACACATCCCAAAAGATTGGCTATGTGAATTGAGAATTTTATATAGATTAGGGAAAGAAACTTTAGGCGATATTATTAGAACTGGATGGGTTAATATAGTCATAATTACAACAAT
>JAZSDA010000080.1:0-22735 GCA_045530955.1 Candidatus Gastranaerophilaceae bacterium | reverse complement strand
CCCAAAGATTGTGGGTGAAATAAACTTGAACCTAAACTTCCTAATACAATAAATAAAATCATAAATGCGATATTATCACTAGCTGGGACAAGTGAAATAAATATTGAAGTGAATAATAAACCCCAAAAAATTAGTGCTCTTTTTCTCATTTTATCTGCAAAAAATCCAAAAAATGGTTGCAAAAGTGATGAAAAAATGTGTGAGCAACTTAGTATAATTGTTGCAATCGGCATGGATATTTTTACTTGCTCAGCAATAAATGGCATAATTGGGTTTAAAAATCCTGTGTAAATGTCATTTATAAAGTGGGCTCCGTTTAGCCAAATCTGGGTTTTTCTTTCATCTTTGTTGTAAATCATACCTTTATAATTGCACTAAAATCTTAAAAAATCAAAGGGGTGAAGATAAATATTTTATGTAAATTTGAATTGTTAATTTTTTGTTTATTTTTTAAGGATTGTTGAAAATCGGTGTTATAACAATAATATAGAATAATTATAAATTATTTAAGAAAAGGAGATAAACAAATTATGGCAAAAACAATTGGTATTGACTTGGGTACAACAAACTCAGTAGTAGCAGTTATGGAAGGTGGAAAACCAACAGTTATTGCTAACGCAGAAGGTTCTAGAACAACTCCTTCAATCGTTGGTTTTTCTAAAACAGGTGAAAGATTAGTTGGTCAATTGGCAAAACGTCAAGCTATTCTTAATCCAGATAAAACTATCGCTTCTATCAAAAGACATATGGGCGATGATTACAAAGTAAATATTGATGGTAAAGATTATACTCCGCAAGAAATTTCAGCTATGATTTTGAGAAAATTAGCTGATGATGCTTCTTCATACTTAGGTGAAAAAGTTACTTCTGCGGTAATTACAGTTCCAGCTTACTTTAACGATGCTCAAAGACAAGCAACTAAAGATGCTGGTAAAATTGCAGGTTTAGACGTTCTTCGTATCGTTAACGAACCTACTGCAGCAGCTTTGGCTTATGGCCTTGAAAAAGAAAAAGCTGAAAAAGTTCTAGTATTCGACTTAGGTGGTGGTACATTCGACGTATCTATTCTTGAAATTGGTGATGGTGTTCACGAAGTATTATCAACTTCTGGGGATACTCACTTAGGTGGGGATGACTTCGACCAAAAAATCATGGATTGGATGTGTGATGAATTCAAAAAACTTGAAGGTATCGATCTAAGAAATGACAAACAAGCTATGCAACGTATTAAAGAAGCTGCAGAAAAAGCTAAATGTGAATTATCTTCACTTATGGAAACTAATATCAACTTGATGTTTATCACAGCTGATGCTAACGGTCCAAAACACTTAGACTTGAACTTAACAAGAGCTAAATTTGAAGATCTTTGCTATGACTTATTAGAAAGATGTAAAAAACCTGTTGAACAAGCTATCCAAGATGCTGGTATTTCTAAATCAGAAATCAATGAAGTAGTTCTTGTTGGTGGTTCTTCAAGAATCCCTGCTGTTCAAAAATTGGTTAAAGATTATACAGGTAAAGAACCTAACCAATCAGTAAACCCAGACGAAGTTGTTGCAGTTGGTGCAGCTGTTCAAGCTGGTGTATTGGCTGGTGAAGTTAAAGATATCGTATTACTTGACGTAACTCCTTTAACTTTGGGTATTGAAACTTTAGGTGGAGTTATGACTCCGTTAGTTCCTCGTAACACTACAATTCCTGTTTCAAAATCTCAAGTGTTCTCAACTGCTGAAAATAACCAAACAGCTGTTGATATCCAAGTTCTTCAAGGTGAAAGACCAATGGCTAGAGATAATAAATCTTTAGGTATGTTCCGTTTGGAAGGTATTGCTCCTGCAATGCGTGGTATTCCTCAAATCGAAGTTACTTTTGATATCGACGCAAACGGTATTGTAAATGTTTCAGCTAAAGATAAAGCTACTAATAAAGAACAAAAAATCACTATCACAAATTCATCTAACCTTTCTGATGATGATATTGATAAAATGGTTAAAGAAGCTGAAGCAAACGCAGCTGAAGATAAAAAGAAAAAAGAAGAAGCTGAAGTTAAAAATAATGCTTCAAGTTTAATTGCTTCTGCTGAAAGAATCGTTAAAGATTTCGAAGGCAAAATCGATGCAGCTGATAAATCAAAATTAGATGAACAAAAAGCAGCTCTACAAAAAGCTCTTGATGAAAACAAATCAACAGATGAATTGAAAAAATTGTCTGAAGAATTACAACAAACAATGTTTGGTATTTCTCAAAAAGCTTATGAAGCTGTTCAAAAAGAAGGCGAAGCTGCTCAAAGTGCAAACTCTGAAAGTGCTTCATCAGATTCATCTTCAAATAACGATGACGATGTTATCGACGCAGAATATGTGAAAGAATAGTTTCTTTTAAATAAATTTAAGGCGGAGCAAAAATACTTGCTTCGCCTTTTTTAATCACAAATAGAAGCCCCCGACTAATCGAGGGCTTCTATATATTGTTTCCCAAATCTTTTCGCCTTTTTCCTTACCACTGATTAACTCAACAACGACTCTAACAAGTTAGCATTTTGCAACGCACCTGTTGATTCTTTGATTTTTTGTTTGTAAATGTAAGTTCTTAGTGCCTCACGAATAAGTTCACTTCTTGAACGGTTTTCACCATCAGCTACTTGGTCAATTCTGTTCAAAAAGTCTTCAGGCATTGAAATCAATACTCTCGCCATATATTCTCCTTTTTTTTGTGATGTTGTCAAAATACTTACATATATATAAAGGATTTGATATATAAAAAAGTGCCTTTTTTTATTTAAAAAATATATACTATTTTTGAAAAGTATTGATTTTAGTGGGTTTTGAGAGTTGAATTCATGTTTACAATTCTTAACAAATGTTATTTATTCTGATATAGGTCCAAGGCATCTTAGTCTGTTTGGGCCGATAATTTCGAATTGTAAGTTTCTAGGAAGTAACATTTCCTTTTCAGATGTATATGTTAAGTCTAAAAATGGCATGTTTTCATCTAATTCAATTTCATATGTCATTGTTGGTTCTTTGCTAAGCATGCCTTCCATTGAAGCTCCACGTTCAGTTGAAGTTGAGCAATAGCCTCTGTCGATTAGTTTGCCGTCTTTAGCTGTATCAAGCCAAGCAATTGGTGCATCACGATATACAACCATAGGTTTTGTAGTTTTTGATGAATGAGTTGCAATATCAAGATTGTCGATGCTATCAATGATTTGTCTGTTCAATTCTTTTGCTTCTTTGATTAGCATTTCTGTGTAAGCTTTAAATTCATTATCAGGAACTTCCATCGGAATACGCTTTGTGCTGAATTTGTGATTGTAGAATTCACCAGAACGTAAGAAACGATTGATATTCATTCCGTTTCCCAAGTACATTGAAGTTGTTCTTGGCACAGAAACTTTTTCTTGAGAAATGTATGGAGTAAGGTCTTTCCAAGTATTTTCAAATTTTCTAATATATTTACTTATAAAACCGTTTACACCGTCATATTGGATTGTTGTTTCATTTGTATGTTCTGCTATTTTGGCGATACTTAGTGATCCATCATCGTTAGGCTTTAGGGTTGTGATAATTCGTTTGCCAGTGTCATCTGTTGTATAAGTTTTTACGTGTGCAACAGTTCCGTCTGAGAAATATTTAGTGGCTTTTTGGATAATATTGTCTTTATAGTCAATAACAACTTTTTCACCTTTTTTATTGGTGAATGTTTTTTGAATTTCACTAAGTGTTTCTGTTAATGGTTCTGTTTTACCACGTTTTAGGCTTTTATATATTGCAAAAATTCCAAGTGGGATCAAAGTGATTGCAGTAGCTATACCGATATATTTTGCCTTTTGTTCTTTTTGTGTTTTTTGAGTTGGAGCAAAAGAGTTTTGTCCATTTGCTTTGAAATGAACTGGTTTTTGTTGATATTGATATATTGGGGTATAGCTGTTTACACTTTGAATTTGCATGATTTTCCTTTGTTATGCATAAACTGTCATTATTTGTCCTTGTTGTAGTTGTTGCTGATATTGATTTCGTTGTTGTTGTCGTCTCATAGCTTCTGCCAGTTCTTGTGCATTAATTTTTTGTCTTATGATGCTTATTAAATCTTCTATACTTTCAATTTCTCCGTTTTTAATCATTTTAAGGATAGCTACATAATCGCCTTCAGACAATTCTGCAATATAATATCTTAGTTCTTTTAGTAATTCACTATTACTAGGATCTGACAATGTTTCTAGAAGATCTTCAGTTAAATAGCCTTCACGTAACCCTTGCATGATTTGTGATTTTTCGTTGTATCTTGCACGATATGCTTCAATACGTAGGTAGCCTTCATATGCTTCAGGATCGTATTTTCTTAAACGTAATTCGTAGAAGTGATCCCAAGCACCACCTTTAACTCCGCACATTCTTGGTTGTACTCCAAATTCTTTACATAGTTTTAAATATGCAGTGTACCAAGGATCTAGTAATTTCCCTGCTGAATCTGGTGGATTTGGGCCAGTAGGACCATTTGAACCATCAGGACCATTACCTTTTTTATTAAATGTTTTTTCGTCAATGATGTTACCTTTTTTATCTCTTATGATAACGGTTTCGCCGTCAAAGTTTGCGATAGTGGTTTTAGAGTAACCATCTTTTAGTTGTTCAACAGTTTTAACGGTTATACTTGGAGCGTTGCTGTAATCAGTTGTAGTACGACCAATACATACATATTTGCCATTTTGTTTTTGGTAAAGTTTTTCAACACATACTCCACGTTTTTTATCAACTGTGTAAGTAGATTTGATATCATCACCATAAGTTGTGATTTGTTCAAGACCTCTAGTTTTTCTTGTTGTTTTTGTAATCGCACCTGTTTTTGGATTAAATTCGGTTGTTTCGTCTGAATACATTTTTCCAGGTTTATTTATTGTGATTTGTTGTTCTGTAATTGCTCCATTTTTGTTTGTGGTTGTTATTACAGTTTTTCCTTTGAAATATGTTTTTTCAACTTGTTTGCCATCAGGATATATTATTTTTGAAACTGATTTACCATCAAGAGTGGTTGGATACTTGATAATTCTTTTTCCATTTTCTACGTAATCTTCAATGCAACCGCTTTCGTAGTATTTTTTCATATCAGCTGGATCCCAAGCGTTAGATTTTCTAGCACCTTGTGTTTCAAGAACATTATTAATTGTCTTTTCATCAACAACACTTGTTCTTTTTCCTAATTTTTCTAAAGAAGCTACTGATTCTTGACCTTTTTGTTTTATTTCTTCAGCTAAGCGTCTAGCGTTTTCTTCAGCTTGTTTGATTGCTGCTTGGGCTTGTTCTTCTAATTCTTCATAATATTTTGCCATATCATCAAAAGACCAAGCATCAGGTTTTGTAGCTCCGTTTGTAATACGTTCATCTAATGCTTCAGGAGAGAATGCTGGTTTTCTAGTTAAGAGTTCTCTTGTTTGATTTAGGGTATTTTCCGCATCAGGATTTTTGAATTTTGGAGCTTCTTTTGTTCCGTTTACAATAGTTTCAACAACTTCGTTTGCTTTTCCACGTTTAACCATTTTGTAAATGCCAAATAATGCAACAGGAACAGTTACTGCTGTTGCAATGATAACATTTCTTTTTGTGTTGTTTTTTTCTTGTGGGGCAAAAGCATTTTGTTGATTTGCTTTGAATTGAATTTGTTTTTGGGTAAATTGATTTGGGGTAAAAGAGATTTTTTGAATTTGCATACACACACCTTAAATAATAAATAAAATTAACCTACGTTTGCTTTAAACCATTTTTTTCATGGTTTTTGCTAGTTTTAAGTGTGATTTGTAACATTTATTATTATTTTAATAAAATAGCTAAACAAATTAGTAGCATGAAGTTAGTTACGATGTTTCTTGAATAGAAAAATCTAAAATAAAATGGTGCGTCTGGAGTTTTGCAAACTTCTTTCCAATTATCTAATGGATAATGCCAGGGGTAAATTTTAGGTGTTTGGGTTTTATCTTGGTTGAATACATTTAATGATATGTATAAATCAATTATTTGTGGAATAGTTAATAAGCCAAGCAAGTACCAATAATTGTTTGTTTTATATGACAGGCATGAGATTAGAATGAATGCGGTTATGTAGAAAAATAAGATGAAGTTAAGGGCATTTGTCTTATTTCCTAAATATCTACATAAGGTTTTTTTATGTGAACATTCATCCCCGTCAAAATCCATCAACATATGAGCGTATAAAATGGTGTTTGTAAACATTGCACACGCAAGTGATAATAACAAAACTTCCCAAGAGAACTTACTTGTCATAACATAATAAATTCCTTCGTATAAAAGTGGGCCATATGCGATTATAATTGCGACTTCACCTAGTCCTTTTAGTGATAGCTTTTGATATGTTAAAGCAACAATTAGCCCAATTAATGCTAAAAGTGCAACATAATATCCTGATAAGAAAAATAAAATCCCACCAATTATTGCTGCAATTCCTAAAAACGTACAAATTGCAATTTTTAAATCTTTTGTAGTTGCTTGTCCTGATTTTAGGTATAGGCATTTACAGTTTTGAGCTGAATTTATAAAGCTTTCATCTTTTATTAGAATTTTATAGTCAAAATAATCATCGATTAAATTTGTTGCCATATGAACAAGTCCACTGCCAAGAATTGCTAGAAGACCTAAATAAGGGTTGCCTCCTTGTTTTAGTGCAAAGATAAAAATTACTAAGCAGTTTAGTAAAGTTATTGGTAGAGAATAAACTCTAGCATTATTTAACCAGAATGAAATCTTTTTGAACATTTACCCCTATCCCTCAAAGATGTTTTTCATTGCAACAACAGACTCATAACTTGCACCAGCTTCAAGAATCTCTTCTGCGGTTAAGCCAAACATTGTAATCAAATTATGAGCTTCAGTGATGTTTCTTGAGTTTAGGAATTTTGCAGTTTCAGTTACAGCAGTTTCTCTTGTCATTGTTGTAAACTGGTCGTTAATTCCTTTTCTGAAAATTCTTGATTTTGATTTACCCATGGCGTACCTCAAGAGCTAATAATGCTGCCCCAATCATTCCTGAAAAATTGCCAGCTTGGGCTTTTACAATTCGGGTTGGAGTTGTTACAATTTGAGAGTTTACTTCATCTTCAACTTTTTTTGTATCAACAAATTCTGCCATAGAACCTGATAATACAACACAATCAGGATCAAATAAGTTCGCAAGTCCAATTATTCCATTTGCCAAATCTTCGTGCCATCTATTTAGAATTTCCAACATTTTAGAATCTGATTTTTGAGCACCTTCGACAACATCATAAGTTGTAATATCTTTATTACCTGTCATTTCTTCTGCGGTGAGTTTTAATCCTGTGCCTGAAGTGTAGATTTCAAAGCAGTCATAACTTCCACAAGTGCATTTTCGGTGTTTGTCTGAACGCATTTTAAAATGCATTTCACCAGCTGCACCGTTTTGACCTTTTAATAAGTGTCCGTTGATAATAATTCCACCACCGACACCAGTTCCAAGGGTTATCATAACCGATACTGTTGTATTCTTTGATGCCCCTATTTTGTATTCAGCCCAAGCTGCACAGTTTGCATCGTTTTCAACAAAAACAGGTTTTGTTGATAGACTTTGAAAATCTAATGTCGGATATTCTTTTGCAATATTACCAGTTGATCCTACAATGCCTGTATTTTGGTTGTTAACCGCACCACAAGTTGAAAAAGCAATAACATCGACTTCATTTTCGTATTTTTCGATAATGGATTTGAAAGTAGCTTTTATTTCATCAAAAGTTTTTGGAGTTGAATGTTTTTCAACTTCGCTAATTATTTCACCTTTTTCATCAATTATGGCGTTATAGATTTTTGTTCCGCCAACATCTATTGCTAATGCTTTTTTCATCTTTTTCCTTCGTTAATTTTATTGGTAATCTTCATTTACCCTTTATCTCTGAATACAAAGCGTTTTGTTATAAGTTGTGGTCTTGTTATCGCAGAACCTATTACAACACAATGAGCACCTAGTTCAAATGCTTTGTTAACTTGTTCTGGTTCCCAAATTCGACCCTCTAATACAACAGGCAAGCCAGTTTGTTCTACAAGTTGTTTTAGTAATTCAAAATCAGGGCCATCTGCTGGTGAATTTGCTGATTCTAAAGTGTATCCTGCAAGTGTTGTTGATAGAATATCTGCTCCAGCTTCTTTTGCCTTTAATCCTTCTTCAAGAGTTGAAATATCAGCCATTGCAACTCTTTTATTTATGTGAATGTATTTGATTAAGTCTGCTAATTTTTCATTATTAGGGCGTTTTCTTTGTGTGCCATCTAGTGCAATTACATCAGCCCCAGCTTCTATTAAATCAATAACATCTTTTATGGTTGGTGTGATATAAACGATTTCTTTCCAATTTTTTGGAATAACGTTTGGTTTAGTAATCCCGATAATAGGAATATGGAAAAGGCGTTTTGCATTTTTTACATCTCTAACACCTGCAACTCTCAATGCCCCAGCTCCGCCATTTACAACGGATTTCATCATTGCGACCATACATTTTTCCAAATACAACGGTTCAGATGGCATTGCCTGTACTGAAACCACTATCATACCCTTTAGTTTATTAACGACATTATTCATACATAAAATTATATATTAAACAAAACTTTTTGCATTATGGTATAATAAAATTAATCGTCATTCTGAGAAAGAGATTCTTCGGGTTAACGCCCTCAGAATGACAAAGTGCGAAGAATTTTTTGCAATAAAGTATGAGGAATTTAAATTTATGAATAAAACATTAGTGAAATATCCGTTTTTAACAAGAGAAGTTGAAATTTATGAAAGAGAAAATGGGCATAAAATTGTTTTAGCACACAAAGAAGGTGATATGGTCAATGTATCTTCTTGGGTTAAAACAGGTTCAATAAATGAAGATGATAAAAATAATGGTATTTCACATTTTCTTGAACACTTGATGTTTAAGGGAACTAATGCTTATAAAGTTGGTGAATTTGATAGAATGCTTGAATCAAAAGGTGCAATTGTTAATGCTGCAACTTGGAAAGATTATACATTTTATTATGTAACTTTGCCAAAAGGTATTGATGAAAAAGATTTCAAAATGGCATTAGATTTGCACGCTGATATGATGATGGATCCAGTTTTTCCAGCTGAAGAATTGGGTGCTCCGTTTGATATCAATGATTCAACTGTTACAGACAAACGTGAACGTCATGTTGTAATTGAAGAAATTAGAATGAGAAAAGACCAACCTTGGACAAAGGTTTATAACGTATGTAATAAAAATATGTACACTTCTCACCCATACAAACGTGATGTTATCGGAACTCCAGAAATTATTTCTCAAGTTACAAGAGAAGAAATCGATGGTTATTATAGAAAATTCTATACTCCGAAAAATGTTACAACTATTGTTGTTGGGGATTTTAATCATGATGAAGTTTTGAAAATTGTTTCTGATAATTTTCAATTTCCTAATCGTGTTGAAATTGAAACAGAACCAAAAGAAATTGATGCCCCAATTTCCGAAACCAAATATATTGAAACAAAAGCTAATGTACAAACTTCATATTTGATGTTTGGTTGGTTAGGTCCAAGAGCTTGTGAATTAAAGGCTACAATTTGTTTAGATTTAATCAGTATTATTTTTGGTGATGGTTCAAGTTCACGTTTACAACAAAATTTAGTTGAAAAATTACCAGAAAAAATCTTTAATATGATAGGTTCTGAGCATTATCAATTCAAAGATGGTAATAACTTCTTTATTCAAGCTAACTTCAAACCAGAAAGCAAAGATAGAGCAATTGAGCTTGTTAAACAAGAGTTGGCTAACTTATTAAATGTTAGAATTTCTGAAGAAGAATTATCAAAAGCTAAAAAACGTATCAAATCTCGTTTTGCTTATTCTGCAGAAACCGTTTCAGAAATCGGTGAAACTATCGGTTATTATATGACAGTTTGCGATGATTTATCATTGATTGAAGAATATTTGGCAGATTTAGATAGTATTACTGTTGAAGATTTGAATGAAACAATTTCTAAATATTTATCACTTGATAATGCTGTGATTTCTGTCTTAATTCCAGAGGGCTAGGGTAATAATATGCCAACAGAATTTGATGATAAGTTGAACGAAATTAAACAAAAATGTTTGAATTGTGAGAAATGTTCCCTTTGTCATTCAAAGACAAATACGGTATTTTCGGCAGGTGTTCCTAATTCTAGAATTATGCTTATTGGTGAAGCTCCAGGGTATTATGAAGATCAGCAAGGTGAACCTTTTGTTGGTAAAGCAGGGAAGTTGCTTGACCAAATCTTAGGCTGTGTTGGGTTTTCCAGAAAAGAAAATATTTATATTTGTAATACCTTAAAATGCCGTCCACCGGAAAATAGAGATCCATTACCTGAAGAAAAAGATGCTTGTTGGGAGTATTTGAAAGCTCAAGTTGATATTTTGCAACCTAGAATTATTTTACTTTGCGGAAGAGTTGCAGTGAATTCTTTTATTGATACAAAATTAGGTATCACAAAACTTCGTGGAAAGTGGTTTGAAGGTCCTCATTTTTCAAAGATGATGCCGATTTTTCATCCGTCTTATCTGTTGAGAAACGATAGTAAGGAAAAAGGTTCTCCCAAGTGGTTGATGTGGCAAGATATTAAAGAAGTTCGTAAAGTTTACGATCAGATGAATTAAAATTTTATCAGCTATTGGAAAATATTATTTGTAGTGGTATAATCGACTTATGAGTAATAATCAAAAGATGAGTTTTACAACTCAAAACCGTTTAATTATTTTTGGGCTGGTTCTTAGTACATTGCTAATTATGGCAATTGCTGTATTTGCCACTGTTAATATTCAGAAAAATTTAAACGAAAGTTATCAAAACTTTGGACAAGTTATTTCTAAAGTTTTGGCAATTGAAAGTGTTGAGATGACAAAAGATGCGTCTAAAACTCAAACTTTTGATATCTTAAAAACTCATTCGGATTCTATTTTAAAATCTAATGAAGACATAACTTTTATTGAATTTAGAGCCGAAGACGGTAGTTTAATTTATAAAGCAAAAAACAAAGATGATGATACTTCAAAACGACCAAGTATTGCATTTTCTTCTCCAATGACAAATATTATTGATAATACGAACATTGGTTCTGTTACTGTTGGTTTATCAGGTTCTGTTGTTGGTAAAGTTTCTTCTACAACAAGAGCTTCAATTTTATTTGTGTTCACAATTGTTTGGTTGGTTTTTGCTTTTGTAATTCTTATCAACACATACCTAATCACACGTGAACTTCGTATCTTACGTGATGGGGTTCATAAAATTTCATCAGGGGAATTTGGTTACAAAATCGAAGGTGAAAATGTTAGTGATGAAGTTCAGGAATTGTTTGATTCATTTAATGATATGTCCGCTCGTTTGAATATCTATGAAGAACAAAATATTGAACAAATTACGCTTGAACGCAACAAGTTAGAAGCTGTGTTGATGAGTATTGTCAATGGGGTTGTTGTTTGTGATAACAATGATAAAGTTGTTCTGCTAAATGGCCATGCAAAAGAGCTTTTGGCACTTGAAGGGGATGAACTTTTAAATACTGATATTCAGCAATATGTTGACACAGAAGGGGAATATTGTTTCTCTGAAAAAATTGACGAATACAAAAATCTTTCAATGGAAGAAAAATCTTCTAAACCAATTATCTTTAATGTTACTATTGGCGGAAGGATTTTAAAATCAATTATTTCTCCAATGTTTACACGCAATCAAGATTATGTAGGTTATATTATTGTATTGATTGATGTTACCCGTGAAACAGAAATGGACTTGATGAAATCTCAATTTATTTCAAATGTTTCTCACGAATTGAGAACTCCTGTTACTGTTTTGAGAAGCTATATCGATACTCTTTACAATTATGGTGAAGAATTTGATATCGAAACTCAAAAAGAATTTATTGGTACTTTGAATACTGAAATCGTACGTTTAAATCGTATGGTTAATGATATTTTGGATTTCTCAAGATTAGATTCTAATGCGAAAATCGAAAAATCTGAAAATGATATCTCTCAACTTGTGGATTCTTGTGTTTCTCAGGTTGAAGTGCTATTAAAAGAAAATAATTTAAAAATTGATGTTCAAAAAGATAATGAAATTCCACTTTTGATGTTTAACTATGATGCTATTTCAAGAGCTTTGACTAATTATCTTTCTAATGCGATTAAATATGCCCCTCAAGATTCTACAATTACTGTGAAATTGTTTAATGAAATTGATAAAAACCAAGTTACTGTTACAGTAAAAGATGAGGGTTGCGGTATTGCTCCTGAACATCAGAAAAAAGTTTTTGAAAGATTTTTCCGTGTAGAAAATAAAACTCACAGTGTAAAAGGTACAGGTCTTGGTTTACACTTAGTTAAAACAACTATTGAAAAACATCATTACGGAAATGTTTTTGTTCAATCTCAAATTGATCAAGGTTCAACATTTGGTTTCTCATTACCAATTGATTTGTCAAAACTTGATTGCGTGGAAGACGATTTAGTATAGTGTTGGGGGTATTTATATGCCACATAAAATGGATATTTTAAAATTTTTAGGTATTGCCATTATTGTTGCAACAATGTTTATCTTTCCATATTCTAAATATAACAGAACGTCAAATCCTAATAACGACAGAAATTTCTACATTAACATAATGGTTATTTCTTTAGTTATTGGAGCATATAAGTTATACGATAGATATGGTAGTTAATTTTTACACTAATCAAACAACGCATTAATCTTATCTGTGATATCTTGTGGGTCAATTTCGTTTGTGATTTTGTTCACATCTTGTGCGATTTGATAAAGTTTTGCAGCCTCAATTTTATCACCTGTAATTGCGATAGAACGTGCTAAGTTGAAGTGTGCTAAAGCATAGTTTGGATTGCATTCAACAGATTTTTTGAACATTTCCATAGCTTTTTGCACTCTGCCTAAATCATCAAGGTAAATTACACCTAAGTTGTTATATGCAATATCATAATTTTTGTCAAATTGGATAGCTGCTTCATATTCTCTGATTGCTTCTTCAGTATCACCTTTGCCCCAATATAAGAAACCTAAATTACAGTGAATTTTAGCATTTTGAGGGTCTAGTTCTAGTGCGTTTCTATATACAGCTAAAGCGTTTTCATAATCTTCTTTATCGTAAAATGCACTACCTAAATTGATATAAATATCAATATCTTCAGGTGTTAAAAGGTATGCACTTTGATATGAAGTAATCGCAGCATCAATATCTTGTTTTGCTTCTTGGAATACAAAACCTAATGTTTGGTTCACAACACTTGTCCACTCTTTGCTTGGGTTTAGGGTTACTGCTGTTTGGAAGTGAGAAACTGCACCGTCAACATCCCCTTTTATGTATAAGATATTTGCCAAGTTCGAATGGAATTCAGGCATGTTTGGCATGATTTGGATAAGTTTTTTGTAAACTTCAATAGCATTATCATAATCGCCCAAATCTTCATATGCTTTGCATAAATGACGATAAGCTGGGATGTTTAAGTTGTCTAGCCAAATTGCCATTTTGTATTCTGTGATTGCGTCTTCAAACTGTCCTAATGATGAATAAATATCACCTAATAAGCAATACAAAGGCACAAATCCAGGAGCCTTATCAACTGCATCGATATAAATATCAACGGCATTATCAAGTCCTTTTGATTGAACTTGGAGGTATCCTTTTAACAATATTGGCAAGAATTTAATATAAGTCATTGTTTCTTTAACTTTTTTTCTTGCATCTTCGTCAAAAGGAAGAGTTAAGCCTGCTAAAACATATTGGTATGCTGAGCGAAGTTTGTTTTTGAATACTCTGAACGATGAAATTTTATACAAATTGTGTAATAAATAATGTGAGCAAGAGCTTGCTAAAGGTGCGTATTTGATAGCTAATTTAGCGTTTGTTTCTGCATCAATAAATCTTGCTTTTTTTGTATAAGTTTCTGCAAGCATATGGTATGCTTTTGCGTATTTTGGATTTTTTTCGATTGCGTGGTCAAAATAATTGATAGCTTTGTCCATATCGCCTTTGTGGAATTGTGCCATACCTATTTTGAAATAGATTTCTGCAGAATCCATATAAGTTTCTAATGCGATTTGGTATTCTGTAATTGCTTCATCAATATATTGGCAAGAAGAATAAATATCTAAGTGCCACGCAAGGTATAAATCACCTAATCTCAAGTGTAAGTCAGCATTTGTAGGGTCTTTTTGTAAGCCAATTTGGCATAATTCAATTGCTGATTTCACGTTTCCTGTTTTAATTTCTTTTTTTATTTTTTTATCTAAAATTTTAGTTTCGTTTTTCATATCCATAAGCTCTTCAATAATAATAATTTTAATTAATCTTTTATAAAAAAGCAAGCAAATTAACATAAGTTTGTGTATAATAGTCTTATTAGATGAGGAAATTATAAATGGCAGATAACAGAATTTATTTTGTAGATGTAACAAACAGAGATGGTGTTCAAACTTCTCGTTTAGGATTAGCGAAATTACAAAAAACTATCATCAACATTATGTTGAATGATATGGGTATTACTCAATCAGAATTTGGGTTCCCAACAACACAACACGAATTGAATTACTTAAATGGTAACTTAGAACTTGTAAAACGTGGTGTGATTTCAACAACAAAATTGTCAGGTTGGATGAGAGGGATTGCGTCTGATGTTGAGCAGTCATTCAAAAATGTACCAGATTTGCAGTATGTGAACCTTTCACAATCAACTTCTGAACAGATGATTAACGGCAAATATCAAGGAAAGAAAACTCCTGATGATATTATCAGAATGACTAAAGAAGCGGTTGAATGTGCTATTGATAAAGGTGCAAAAATCGTTGGTGTTAACGCAGAAGATGCTTCACGTAGTGATTTAGATTACTTAATTAAATACGCTTCTGAAGCTAAAAAATCAGGTGCATATAGATTTAGATATTGCGATACTTTAGGTTTTGAAGATCCTCAAACAACTTACGATAGAATTTATAAAATTGCAAAAGCTACTGAAATGCCTATTGAGATGCACTTCCATAACGACTTAGGAATGGCAACAGCATGTTCTGTTATGGGTGCAAGAGCTGCAATTGATGCGGGGGTTGATGCTTATATTAACACAGCAATCAATGGCATGGGTGAACGTGCAGGTAATGCTGATTTGGTATCTTGCTTATTAGCTTGTTTAAAATCAGCTGGTTTCAAAGGTAAATATAAAATTGATGAGAATATCAGACTTGATAGAGCTTGGAAACTAGCAAAATATACAGCTTACGCATTTGGTGTTGATATTCCAATCAACCAACCAGCAGTTGGTGATAACGCTTTTGCACACGAATCAGGTATTCACGCTGATGGTGCGTTGAAAGATAGAAGAAATTATGAGTTGTATGATTTTGAAGAATTAGGACGTGGTGAACCTGAAATTATTGAAACAGGTCGTATGATTACAACTGGTGAATATGGCGGTATTAAAGGTTTCCGTAACGTTTATAACAACTTAGAACTTGAGTTCCATGATGAAGATGAGGCAAGAAATATTCTTGAACTTGCTCGTTACGCTAACGTACATACTCAAAAACCATTGACTACAAGCGAATTGAAATTCTTGTATTACTTCCCTGATATTGCAGCAAAAGTTATGACAGTATCCCCATACTACGAACCAACAGGTGCGTTGAAAGAAAGGGTAGAATCAGGAATTATCACAACAGCAAGCATTATATAATTAAAAAACTGGGTTAAAGCCCAGTTTTTTAGTATATGCAAAATCCCCCACCGATTAAGTGTCCGTCATTTATATCATAAATTACTCCAGACTGTCCTGGAGTAACAGAATTAACTGGTTCGTAGAAATTTATTTCTGCAACATCATCCAAAATCGTTACTTTAGCTTTTTTAGCTTGCATATTGTAGCGAATTTTTACCATTGCATCAAATTCTTTTTCTTTTAGTGGATATGAGAAATTCAAATCCTTAATCGCAAGTTTTGTGCGGAAATCATCTTCTCTTTTGCCTAGATATACAATATTTTTCTCAGCATCAATGTTTATTACATAAAGTGGATATGGAGCTGCGATGCCAATGCCTTTACGTTGACCGATTGTGTATTGATAATGACCAGTGTGTGTGCCAAGTTTTTTGCCTGTTGGGATTTCTATAAAATCACCTTTTATCTCTCCAAATTTTTCGGTCAGATATTTTTTTGTTGTACAAGGTTTTTGGATAAAGCAAATATCTTGACTTTCTTTTGATGATTTTGGTGGTAAATCATAATCGTATGCAATTTGTCTAACTTGTTCCTTTTCGTATTCATATAATGGGAAAATAGTTTTAGACAAATGTTCTTGGTTTATGCGATATAAGAAATACAATTGATCTTTATGTTCATCTTTTGCAGGGTATAATTTATAAACCCCATCGACAAAACGAATATCTGCATAGTGTCCTGTTGAAAACACATCAGCTTTCAATTCATTAAAAGCATAATCAAAAATATCACCCCATTTGATATGTTGGTTACACATAATACAAGGGTTTGGGGTTTCTCCATTTTTGTATGATTCTTCAAAATAATCAATAATTTCTTTTTGAAATTTTTCTGAAACATCCAAAATGTGGTGTTCAATTCCAAGTTTATTTGCAACATTTTTTGCGTTTTGACAAATCAAATCAGCAGCAGGAGTGTTTACCATTTTACCTGTCAAACCGATAACTTTATAGCCTTTTTGTTGCAATAAAAGAGCAACAACAGAGCTATCAACTCCGCCTGATAAGGCTACAACTGCAATTTTTTGATTTCCATTTTCCATATGCATATTATCCTATAAATTATTTTAAATTGGAAGTAGGGTTAAAAAGGGATGTTTACCTAGCCTTTAAATTTATGTTATAATGTTGCTATGAAAAAGTTACTTTTATCAATAATTTTAGGTTTGGCGGTATGTTGTAATCTTCCTGTTTTGGCTAATGAAATGGAAGAAGATTATCTTGATATTGCTGCGAATTATTGTGTCGTTGGGGATTATGAATCCGCAATGGTTTATTTAGATAAAATTTTAGAAATCAATCCAAATAACAAACAAGTTAATGATTTGAAAAAAGGCTTAGCACATGTTATTGCAAAAGATAAAAAAACTTTTGTAACCAGTGTAAATCCTCACATTAAGCAGGCTCATGAATACAAACGAATTGGTGATGTAAAAAAAGAATATGCATCATTGCTTGTTGGGACAGAAAGTAAGAATGCTTACTTAGCTTATTACTATTTGGGTAATTATCATCGTGATAATAATGATTTTTTAAGAGCAATTGATTCTTATAATGCAGCACTTTCTGTTAAGTCTGATTTTGCTCAGGCTTATTTGGCTGCAGCTTTAACTTTGTTTGATGTTAAACGTTATCAAGCTGTAATTGATCCTATTGATAAATATTTAACATTTAACCCTAATGATGATTTAGCTTATGCGGTAAAATCACGTGCAGAATTTGAGTTAGGTATGCTTGAAGAATCTAAAAAAGATAATGACAAAGCTATTGAATTGAATAACTGTCCTGAATATCAATTTGACAGAGCAAAAATTCTTTATATGTCAAAAGATTATCAATCAGCAAAAGCAATTTTTTCAGAATTATTGCCTGATATTCAGACTTCAAAAACTTATGAATATATGGGTTTGTGCGATTTAGCTATGAAAGATTATATGAGTGCGTTGCTAAATATTGATAAAGCTCTCATACTCTCTGATGATGACGAATACTTACAAAATAAGTATAATGAAATAAAAGAGATTCTGGAAAGTAACAATAATGAGCAAACGTAAAAGTGGCAGACGTGCCATTAAAGAAAAAAAAGAAGGCTTTTTTACAAAAGTATTTAATACTTTTGTTACTGTTTGCTTGACTGTGGGGATGTTGTGGGGCTTGCAGGCATGTTCGGTTGTAAGTGATTCTAATTTGAGATTTGCACAAGTCAGTGATGTGCATTTTATGGCAAATGGTTCTAATACAACATTCAAAATGATTGGGGAATCTCCAAGATTGTTGGATGATGCTATTAATCAAATCAATGAATACAATCATATGGATTTTGTAATGTTTACAGGGGATCAGATAGACAAGTCTTTTGAAAAAGAATTAAGAGCGTTTTTACCTCATATTCAAAATCTTAAATATCCGTGGTATTTGACTTTCGGAAATCATGACAGATGTATTGGTGGATATTTAACAACTTCTGTTTATTGGGATTTGGTGCGTGAAGTGAACCCTGAATTTAAGGTAAAAAAATCTTATTATTCTTTTGAGCCTAAGAAAAATTATAAGGTTATAGTTCTAGACAATATAATTCTTGATGAGATTACTTCAAATGGTTATATTGATGATGAACAGTTGAAATGGTTGAAAAAGGAATTGGATGCATCTAAAAATGATGTAGTTTTGATTTTTATGCATGTTCCTGTTGTAGAACCTTTTGCCAGTCCAAATCACAGAATGCGTAATGGTATTGTTTTAAAACAATTACTTGAAAGTTATAAAAACCCAATAGCGGTTTTTCAGGGACATTATCATGCGGCAAAAATTACTCAGCATGATAACGTTTTATATGTGGCCTCTCCTGCCCTTGTGTCTTATCCAAACGCATTTAGAGTTATTAATATAAACAATTACAAAGACAAAGTCGTTTTTGATTTTGAGTGGAAAGAAACCCGTGAAACAACTATTCAAAAAATGGCAAAAATTTTAGTCTTCTCAGGTTCAATTTATGCGGGTGAAGAGAAAGACAGATTTGGAATTTATGAAATAAAAAAGAATAAAGGAAGATAGAAGATGAGTGAATTTAGAGTAAAATTTAGAGGTGTTAGAGGAAGTTTTCCTGTTGCTGATAAGAATTTTCTAAAGTTTGGCGGAAATACATCTTGCGTGGAAGTTAATGTCGGTGGACATTTGATTATCCTTGATGCAGGTACTGGTATCGTAGGTGTTGGGGATGATTTGATGCAAGAGCATATTGCTTCTGCTGTTCGTCCTGAGGAAAGAAAAGAAACTAAGGCAACTGTTTTAATATCACACATTCATCAAGATCACCTGTTAGGTTTGACTTTCTTTAAACCTATTCATATTCCAAGTACAAAATTGATGATATTTGGGGAAGGAACTCCTGATTGTGGGTTAGCTAAATGTCTTTCAGAATTGGTTTTTGGTAAGACTTTTCCGCTTGATTTAGGGGATATTGCTTGTAGCTTAGAGATTAAAGATATTTGTGATGAACAAGCAATCCTTATTAAGCCAAATAGCAAGCCTGAGCTTGTAAAACTTTCTGAAGCTGAACAAGGTAAAGATGATATCCTAGTAACGTTCTACAAATCATATGTTCATCCTCAAGATGGTGTTATGATTTATAAAATTTCTTATAAAGGTAAATCTGTTGTATTTGCGACAGATAAAGAGTGTTATTTTGGAGGGGATAGCAAGTTTGCTAAATTTGCTAAAGGTTGTGATATTTTAATTCATGACGCACAATATACAACTGAAGATTATTTAAGCCCATATTCTCCAAAACAAGGTTATGGACATTCAACTTATGATATGGCAGTTGAAGTTATGAAGCAAGCTAAAGCTAAAAATTTAGTGTTCTTCCATTATGATCCGTCTTACGATGATACAAGACTTTCAAGGATTAAGGAACACTACACATCTGATTCTAAAAATATTCATATGGCATATGAAGGTTTAGAATTTAATTTGTTATAAGTTGAAATTTTTTAAATTTTAATTAAAAGGTAACTGATGAAAAGAGCAATAGTATTATTAATGATTTTTCTAATGGGGCTTCCGACTATGGCAGCTCCTGGAACGGTTGTTTCTTATACTATTGATCCTGAGAAAAATGCTTATTCGCATAATAATATGGGGCTTATTTATGTCGAAGAAAAAGATTATTATGCAGCAATTCAAGAGTTTAAAATTGCAATTAGTTTGAATCCAAAAACACAAGCGACAGCTATTTATTTTAATAACCTTGGAAAAGTTTATATGACTATCGGTTATCCTAATTTGGCACTTGATTGTTTTAAAAATGCAATTACTCAGTATAGTTTGAATTTTGAATTTTATAAAAATCTTGTTGAATGTTACAAGGCTTTAGGGCAAACTGCACAACAGTTGGAAATATACAAAACTAAAAACGATACTCCTTATGATAAGGTTATGTTGGGGCTTTTGTATGAACAAAGCGGTGATATAAGAAAAGCAATTTTTATTCTTGATGAGTTTGCAATGGCTGAGCCAAATCTTATGATTACCCCTGCGGTTAAGTCTTATATTCAAGAACTTGTTAACAAGATTATGTAGGTTATTTATTTGTAGGATTTAAAAAGAGCTAATCCCTGTTAAGGGATTAGCTCTCTATTGTAGATGTAAATATATTGTTTGTTTATTGTTTTTGTCTGTATTTGTCTAGCAAGTTTGTAGAACCTGTATCAAACTGAGGAACTTGTGCAGTTTGAACTGGAGTTTCTTTCATTCCACCTTGCATTGATGGTTGTGATTTATCTTTGTTTTCATCACTTCCCGGTTGGATACCTTTTTTAGCATCCATTTTTTCTTTCATTTTCTTTTCAACTGTACCAGCAAGAGGTGTTGCGATGAACGGTACTAATACACGTTTACCGATAATTGAAGCGGCAACAAGAGATGTAACCCCACCAAATGCGTCTTTAACTTTGCCTCTAACCTTTTCAAACTCATTAGCAAATTTGATACTGTCAAGACCTGCAAAATTTTCTTGGTTTTTAGCAATTGTATAGTACGCTTTTTTGATTGGTCTATCAAACATTTTACCGAATACTTTGTCGAACATCTTAGTTTGACAAACTTTATGTGATACTGTGAAGAACATTAACAACTGTAATGCAATCATCAATACCCCGTTTGTTAAGTCTAATGATGCAACGAAACTACGTTTATCATCTGGAATCTCTTTGTTGTTTAAAGATTGTGTAACGTATAAGTAACAACCTAAACCATCTTTTGCGATGATTGATGTTACGCCCAAGCCATCAATAAATGCTCTGTTGTTGTCAAATACTTGTTTGCCGGCATATTTTGCAGGTTTTGTATTTGAGAACCAGCCAAGAGGTTTAGCAATAACTCTTTCCATTAAATTAAGTTTGCTCATTATTTAACCTCCTCTGTTTTATTGTACTTGTCTTTTTTAGCAGAGGCTGCTTTATTTGATAGTTCAGGGAACGCTCTATCCATAAACCAAGGATAAATTTTGTTCAACAACCAGCAAGTGAATGGTAAGATTGCTAGTGATACACCCAAACCAGTCCAACGTTTCATACCGTCGATGTTTGATTTAACAATCTTTTTCATTTGTTCTGCGATACATTTTGGTATTGATTTAACTTTTTCTGATAATCTGGTTGCTGGGCTTTCAATCCATTCGATTGAGTTTGCAATTTCTGATTCTGGGAATCCTTTTGCAAGATGTTTTGCTCTTATTTCGGCATATCCGCTTTGGATTGTTTCATCAATAATTGCTTGTGCTTCTTTAACTGTAATGCCAGTTGTATTTAATTTAGTTTTGATTTCTTTTAATGTGCTGATTAAACCATCGATAGCACTTGTTCTTCTTGTAACTGCTTCTGTTACATATTCAATGATTTCTTGAGTTGAACGTTTTGTTCTCATTGTTTCAACACTGTCAATCATTTTTGAGATTTTTGCACTAAGAACTCTTAATGAAGAAGGATCAGAACTTGTGTTTTTGTCTTTGATTTCTTTAACAATTTTGATAAGTTCTTCATTTAACTCTTTTTTAGTTGAGTCTTGTTTCATCTCTTTTTTAAGTTCTTTGATTAGAGATTTACATTCTTTATCGAAGTTCTTACTTGCATTGGTGATTTCATCATTTGTGCTGTGAGCATTTAGGTCTGATTGATTGTAAACAGCACTTAATTTGCTTTGTAATTTTTGAAGAACTGATAATGATTCTTCTGGATGGTTGTGGTAGAAGATACCACGTCTGATTTTATTTGGTAATTTTTTCTCAACAGCGTTAAGTTTTTGTTGTTCTTCAGATTTGATGATTGAATCAATTGTATCTTCAAAAACTTTTTTGAATTCAGCTTTTGGCATTTCTAAAGTTGAATCAGTTACACCATCAGTAGTCTTCCAAACAACTTTATCTTGTTCAATCATGTTCAAGAATCTTGTTTCATATTCTTTTTTACGTGCACTTACTGCTGCTTTTAATTCAGATTTAGTATATTTAACACCAGGGTTTTCGCCCTTAAGTTCTTTTTCGATATAAGCATCAGATGGGAATAATGTAGCATTGTATTGTGTTCCCAAGTAACCTACATCTGATAATTTTCTAATTAAATGGTTGAAAGGAATAACAATCGCACCTTGTGTACCGATTGCTAACACAGCTGAAACAGGCTGACGCCATGCTGTATAAGTTCTTGTATCCTCATCTTTGTCTGATAATGGGTTCCATTTGATAAAAATTGGAGCTACCAAACCAGTACCTACTGCGTTAATAAGTTGGTTTTGGAATTCGCCCATCCCTTCATGAATTTTTACCATTGATCTTACAAGCCAGCCTCTAACGTTTTTAGGCATTAATTTTAATAAAAAATCGCTTAAAGATTCTGTAGCTTTCGCATTAGCACCAGTAAAGCTGACGCTATCTTGTGGAG
>JAZSDA010000014.1:0-2582 GCA_045530955.1 Candidatus Gastranaerophilaceae bacterium | reverse complement strand
AATAGAGAACGGTGGACTGAGTGTAACCTGCACGTTGCACTCAGGTTCCCTATATTTATATTATTTATTATATAGACAGTTTTGTCAAGATAAAGGATAAACTATGCAACGCAAAGATTTTATAGATGTTAAACGAATAGTAATAAAACTAGGCACAAATGTGCTTCGCAACGATGAAGGAGAAGTCGCTGTATCTCGCATTTACTCCTTTATAGAAGATATCGCAAAGCTTGTTAAATCAGGCAAAGAAGTAATTGTTGTAACAAGCGGAGCTGTTGGGCTTGGTAAAAAGAAGCTTGAGCTCTCATCAACAGATGGTGACGGAGTAAAACAAGCTTGTGCAGCTGTTGGCCAAAGCCGTTTAATGTCATACTACGAAGCTGGTTTCGCAAACTACGATATTCCAGTTGCGCAAATACTTTTGACAGAAGATGATTTCTCAATGCGTCATCGTTATTTGAGTCTTAGAACAACATTGAACAAGCTCCTTGAGCTTGGAGTTGTGCCAATTATTAACCAAAATGACACAGTTTCAACTATAGAATTAAACGATATGCTTTCAGGATTACAAGTTTGTTTTTCTGATAATGACAAACTTTCTGCGCTTGTATCAAGCGAGCTTGACGCAGATTTATTAATCCTTTTATCAGATATCGACGGGCTTTATACAGCCAATCCAAAAGAACACGCTGACGCTGAGTTTATAAGCCTAGTGGATTGCGTAAATGATGAGATTTTAGAACTAGGAACAGGAGCTTCTGACGGTGGTCGTGGCGGAATGAAAACAAAGCTTGAGGCCGCTAAGCTTGTAACTCGTTTCGGCGGAAAAGTTTTAATCGCAAACGGAAAAATTCCTTACGTAATTAATAAAATATTTAACGCAGAAGAGCTCGGTACAATGTTTATTCCAAGTGGAGAAAACCTTTCTGGTAAAAAACGTTGGATTGGATACGCTACAAATATTCGAGGAAAACTTATAGTAAACAATGGCGCAAAGAGTGCAATTCTAGATAAATGCACAAGTCTTTTACCTATAGGAATTGTGGAAGTTATAAACGAGTTCAATCAAGGTGAAGTTGTATCAATCTGCGATGAAAAAGGTGAGGAATTCGCACGTGGAATGGTTAATTACAACTCACAAGAGTGTGCACAAATCGCAGGAGCTCATTCAGATAATATTCTAGAAATTTTAGGCTACAAAAATTACGATACAGTTATATCTAGAGATAATATAACTAATTTAGCCTAAATCTCTATTAAATATTGGCTTTAGCCGTTTGAGATTTACAGTTTTGCAACCATTTCTTCAAGGCATATTTTTACGTGCGCATAGCTTAATCCACCCTGTAAATAAGCTACATAAGGTGCACGCATCGGCCCATCAGCAGAAAGCTCAATTGTAGAACCCTCAATAAATGTTCCACCAGCCATAATAACTTTATCTTCATACCCAGGAATATTCTCAGGAATTGGAGTTACATAGCCATTTACAGGTGATAAGCTTTGTATTGTTCTACAAAACTGCTCTAAATGGTCAGGGTTTCCAAAAATAATATTCTGAATAATATCTGTTCTAGATTCATCGTGTTTTGGATAAGTGTCAAATCCCACATCTTCAAAAACTTTAGCTGCCAAAATTGCACCCTTAACAGCTTCAGAAACAATTGATGGAGCCATAAATAAGCCTTGAAAAATTAATCTGTGTTGGTTGAACATAGCACCGCCCTCAGAGCCCACTCCAGGGGCTGTTAAACGATTAGCTGAACGTTCTACATATAATTCTTTACCCGCAATATATCCACCAGCTTCTACAATACCACCACCAGGGTTTTTGATTAATGAGCCAGCTATTAAATCTGCACCAACTTCTAAAGGTTCTCGTTTATCAACAAATTCACCATAGCAGTTATCCACAAAGCAAATACATTCAGGATTCTTAGATTTAACTACTTTACAAATTTTTTCGATTGTCTCAATACTCAATGATTTTCTTGTTGAATAGCCCTTAGAACGCTGAATTAAAACCATTGTTGTAGTTTTATCAACCATTGCGTCTAATTTTTCAAAATCAATATCAGAACCGTTTAATAGAGGAACTTCATCATATAAAACACCATTGCCTATAAGTGAAGCACGTTTTGTCTCATCGTCTCCTGCAGTACCTATAACTTCCTGCATAGTGTCATAAGGAGCACCGGCAACTGAGATTAGCTTATCCTCAGCTCTCAAGTTCCCAAACAACGCACAAGCAAGAGTGTGAGTACCTGATGCGAAATGAATTCTCACAAGAGCCTTTTCCGCACCAAAAACTTGTGCAAAAGTCCTATCCAAGACTTCTCTACCTAAATCATCATGCCCGTAGCCTGATACAGTATAAAAATGCTCAGGTGCTACCTTATTATCAAAAAAAGCTTTCAAAACTTTTCTTTGATTAAAATCTCTTATTTCATTTACCCTATCAAATTGGGCTTCTAAACTTTTTTCCGCTAATTTAAAATCGTATTTCATAATATAAAAATAATATTTCAACCAAGGGGTAAATACAAGGGGTAAATACAAGGGGGGTAGGTAAATACAAGAGG
>JAZSDA010000001.1:0-58008 GCA_045530955.1 Candidatus Gastranaerophilaceae bacterium | reverse complement strand
AAAAATATCCTGAATATGCTGACAAATATAATATATATGAAAAAATAGAAATTTTAGAAGAAAACCTAAGACATTATCCAGCTATTATTTATTAATAGCAAGTAGGTTGGGTGAAACCCAACTGGAATCTGAAATGAAGAGTTAGAAATTTATGAGATTCTTCGGTTGGTGTCATTCTGAATGAAGCGAAGAATCTTAGACAAAAAGCTACGTAGGAGATCCTTCGGGGTAAACCCTCAGGATGACTCACTGTCATTCTGAACGAAGTGAAAAATCCCTAACAAAACCCACCTCAGAATGTCAAATTTTACAAAATGTCTAAAGGGTCAACATCTATTGTCATTTTGATATCTTTTGGTGATGTAATCTTATTCAAGAAACTTGAGATAAATTGGTGTCCTTTTTCTTCTAATTTGTTTTTCATCAAAATTTGGAAACGATAATAACCGTTTATTCTTTCAATTACACAAGGTGTTGGACCTAGAACATCAAGTCTTTCGCCAAATCCGAATTTTTCAATCATTGTGCAAAGTCTTAGTGCAATTTCTTGAGCGGCTTTTTCTGCACGGAATTTGTTTTGTGAACTCAAAATTAAGCGAATAATTTGACTAAATGGTGGGTAGTCAAAATCTTCTCTTGATTGAATTTCTTTTTTATAAAACTCTGAATAATTTTGTGATTTCGCACTTTCTAGTGCATAATATTCTGGGTTATAGGTTTGAAAAAGTACTCTGCCTTTGAATTCCCCACGACCTGCACGTCCTGCAACTTGAGTTAATAATTGGAAGCCTCTTTCTGAAGCTCTAAAGTCAGGCAAATTGAAACTTGCATCAGCTGAAATTACCCCAACAAGTGTAACGTTAGGGTTATCAAGACCTTTTGCAATCATTTGTGTTCCAACAAGGATATCAATTTCACCTTTTTGGAATTTTTCTAAAAGTCTTATGTGTTCACCTTTTCTTGTCAAAACATCACTATCAATACGTTCTACATTATAATCAGGGTATAAATCTTTGATGTATTGTTCGATTTTTTGGGTTCCTGTACCTGAATTTCTTAGGGTATCAAAACCACAGTTTGGACAAACATCTGGGAAATACTCTGCGTGGTTACAATAGTGGCATTTTAGCATATTGTCTTTTGCGTGCCAAATCATAGGAATTGCACAATTTGGACATTCGATAACGTGTCCGCAGCCTTGGCACTGGGTGTATGTCGAAAAACCACGACGATTTATCAAAAGAATTACCTGTTGTTTATTATCCAAAGTTTCTTTTATTGCAGTTTGAAGTGGTTTTGAAATAAGGCTTTTGTATGCTGCACGACCATATTCTTGCATATTGATAACAGTTACTGGTGCAACTTTTGCGTTGTTGTAGCGTTTTAGCATTTCGTACAAGTGATTAGAGTTTACTGCTCGATAATAACTTGAAATATCAGGTGTAGCAGAACCCAAAATCAATGGGCAAGAGTTAAATTCAGCTAGTTTTCTTGCAACAAGTCTAGCATCATATCTTGGGGCTGGAGATGTTTGTTTATAAGCCCCTTCGTGTTCTTCATCAATTATGATAAGTCCAATATTTTTTAGTGGTGCGAAAACCGCAGAGCGTGCACCTGCTAGAATTTTGATTTCATCCTTATAAAGTTTTTGCCAAACATCATAGCGTTCGCCTTCTGAGATGCTACTGTGCCAAATTGCAACATCTTTTGTTCCAAATTTTCTTGCTAAACGTTTTGTTAGTTGGGATGCTAAAGCAATTTCTGGTGCTAAAAATAGAACGTTTTTGCCTGATTTAATTGTGTCATCAATTAGTTTGAAATACACTTCGGTCTTGCCGCTTGCGGTAATTCCGTGAAGTAAAATCTGAGGTGAAGTTTCTTCTTTAATCTGTTTTGAAATTCCTTCGTAAACCTGTTGTTGAGTTTCTGATAGCTCAAATAAATCTTCTTTTTTATCGATTTTTAGAATATCTAATGGGTTTCTATAAATTTGTTCTTCTTCAAGTTTCACGCAACCAAGTGTTTCCAGTTTTTTTACTGTTGCACGGGTTGTTTTTGCTAGTTTTTCAAAATCAATCAAAGACATTTTTCCTTGAGCTTTTAGTATTTCAAGGATTTCTATTTGTCTTTTTGTTGCACCGTCAGTTTTTATAAATTCGATAGTTTGTTCTGTTTTTAGAGATTTTTCGATAAGTTTTAGCGGAATTGCAGTGTTTAAAACTGTGATTAAGTCCGTGCAATAGTAGTTTGCAACCCATTCTAATAGTTTCAAATATTCAACAGAAAATAATGGGGTTTCGTCTAAGATTTTGCTAACTCTTTTTGCTTTGATTTCAGGTGGTAGGTAATCTGAAAAACCTACGCAAAATGCGTTTATAAGTCCTTGTCTGCCAAATGGAACTAAAAGTGCTTGGCCGATTTTAATTTTGTCTTGCATTTCAGGTGGAATAATATAGCTAAATGTTTTAACCCCTAAAACCTTGATATTTACAAGGCAAACTGCGTATTTGTGAGAGATAAAAGAAGGATTATCATCCACTTGAGATGGCTCCCGTTTTTTTAGAGTTAATTTACGGGAAGGTATTTCAAATAAATTTGTTTGAATTCCATCTTCCATTTTTGATAATCCTTACTGATACTTGTTGTACCCTCTCTTGAATTTCTAAATTCGCAAGCTCATTAAGAAATTCTTTTCTCTCCAAATGGAGAGATTTTATTCTACTTCAGCAGCCATGAATTCTTGTCTTGCTTCTTCAATAGCTTCTGTTAGTAGGTCTAATTGATCTGGTGAGAAAGTTACCCCTTTTTTAGTTGGTAACCAAGTTGCACCTTCATCAGTTGTATAGAATATTCTCATATTTAAGTAGCTTCTACCTTTATATTCACTTACTGAAATTTGTAATTGTTCTGTATCTGATCTTTCAATTGTTGCTAAAATTTTTGCATCTGCCATGTTTTCTCTCCTTATTAACTTACTCTATTATTTTATCACAAATGAGGATTGTATTTACCCCTAAAACTTTTTAAGTTTTGCATATGAAGCGTCCATTGCTTTTTTGCCTAATTTACCAAAATCAATGGTGTACATAATGCTTTCGCCAACATTCATAACATCTGTAATGTGTCCGATTCCCATTTGTTCGTGGAAAACTCTTTGACCAACTTCCATTACATCGTCAACGAATTTGTTCTGTTCTCTTTCTTTTTCTCTTGCTTCAGCTTCTTGTTTTTCAGCAGCAAGTCTTTGACGGCGTTCTTCTGCCATTCTTTTGATTGCATTATCTTGGAAAAATGCTGCAATTTTTTCTTCTTCACGTTTTTTATTTATAGCGGATTTCACAATCATTGTACGTTGTGGTGTACGATTTGATTGTGGTTTTTGATAGCTTGAAGAACGGTTGTAGCTATTGTTATAGCTATTTGAAGAGTTTGAACTGCTTGATGATGAAGCTAGTCCTCGTCTTTGCGGAGCTACAAAATTTGCACCAAAACCAGTTGATGGTTTAACATATCCATCAGAATCTGATTTTGCATAATTTTCTTTTGCTTTAGAAACAGCACTTCTAAATGTTGAAGAACTGCTTGAACGACCCTCAGATTCAAATGATTCAATCAAATCCTGTGGAATTTCTTGCATAAATCTTGATGGGTTGTAGTATCTGTATTCACCCCAAGTTTGACGGCGTTTTGCAGAGATTAGGTATAATTTTTCTTCTGCACGTGTAACTCCAACGTACATCAAACGGCGTTCTTCTTCCACTTCTGAAGGAACTTGTAGTGTTCTTTGGCTTGGGAAAATACCCTCATCCATACCTGCAATAAATACTGTCGGGAATTCCAAACCTTTTGCTGAGTGAAGAGTCATCATTGTAATATTGTTAGTTTCATCTTCCATAGCGTCTAAGTCTGAAACTAATGCCACTTGTTGTAAGAATTCACCTAGTAGGTTATCTTCTTCTTCTGGGACAAATTCTTCTGCAACGTTTACAAGTTCTTGTAAGTTGTTGATATCATCTTGAAATTCTGGATCATTTGCCGCTTTTGTTTGTAATTCAGCCAAATAACCTGATTTTTCAATAACTAAAGTTACATATTCTTTTAGTGAATATGAGTTTCTAGCATCTTGGAATTTTGTGATAAGTGTTGCAAAATCTTTCAATTTTGATTGAGTTTTTGCAGGAATATCTGATTCTTCACAAATTTTGATAGCTTCAAATAGGCTAATGTCTTTTGATGCTGCAAAATCTGAAAGATTTTTTAATGTTGTATCCCCTAAACCTCTTTTTGGAACGTTGATAATTCTGCGTAAACTTTGAGAATCATCTGTGTTGTTAATCAATTTCAAATAACAAATAACGTTTTTAACTTCAGCTCTATCGTAGAACTTTGTACCACCGTAAATTCTATAAGGTACACCTGTTGCCATACAAGCTTCTTCTAAGGCACGTGATTGGTTGTTTGTTCTATATAGAATGGCGAATTGGTTATAGTTGCCACCTGCTGTGCGTTTGATATTTGCAACGATGTAATTTGCTTCATCTGCTTCATCGTCAGCTATGTAGTAGCTAAGTTTTTCACCTGTGCCTTTGTTAGAACGTAGTACTTTTTCAACACGTTCGTTATTGTTTTCAATAACTGCGTTTGCAGCTTCCAAGATATTTCCTGTTGAACGGTAGTTTTGCTCAAGTTTGATTAGTTTTGTTTTTGGATAATCTTTTTGGAAGTTCATAATGATTGTGAAATCCGCACCACGCCAAGAATAAATTGATTGGTCAACATCACCTACAACGCATAGCGAACGCTCATCTGGAACTTCTTTTGAAAGATTTGTATAAAGCATATTAACCAAATTGTATTGAGCCAAGTTTGTATCTTGGTACTCATCAACCATAATATGCTGAAATCTGTCATAATACTGTTGTCTAACTTCTGTACTCTGTTGTAGAAGTTTTACAGTTAGCATAAGCATATCATCAAAGTCGATAGCATTATTGTTATTCAACGCCTTTTCGTATTCTTCATAAATGGATGCGATTTTTTGAGATTTGAAATCTCTGGCATAAGTTGCAAATGTTGTCGCATCTTGCATTTTGTTTTTAGCGTTTGAAATTACTGATTTTACAAGTTTTGTTTGATAAACCTTGTCATCAAGATTTAATTTTTTAATTGCTCTTGTGATGATTTGGTTAGTGTCTGAATCATCATAGATTGTGAAATTCTTATCAAGTTTTTTGCCTGTTGCTGTATTGTATTTGTCGATATTTTCACGCAAAATTCTTCCGCAAATACCGTGGAATGTACCAACCCACATATATTTAACAGTGTCTTCACCTAGGATTTTACCTATACGTTCTTTCATTTCTTTAGCGGCTTTATTTGTAAATGTTACAGCTAAAATGTTTCTAGGTTTTACTCCTTGCTTAATCATATAAGCTATGCGTGTGGTCAAAACCTTTGTCTTTCCTGAACCTGCACCTGCTAAGATTAGCAAAGGCCCTTTGGTTGTTTGTACTGCTTCGGCTTGCTCCTTATTAAGATTTTCTAATAGTTTTTCCATGACCTCTTCCCAAATCAAAAAAAATATGCTAATATATAGAATAGTTTAAAAATGTTATTAATGCAATCAGAAGGTAAAAGAAAAAATGTTAGAAAGTGATATGGAAATTTTATTAAGTGCAGACGAAAATCAGGACGATATTCAAAGATCGATTGTTGTTCCAATCGATGAAGATATGGATACAGTAAAATCAGATGCTCCTAATACAGTTGATGAATTGGCAATGGAATTAGCTACAATTAAACAATCAGCTAAAAAAATTGCAATCATCGGAAGTAGAAATCTTCCTATCACACATCAACAAATGATTGAAACTCTTGCAACAGCTCTTGTTATGCAAGGTAATACAATCATCACTTCAGGTGGTTCTTCAGGTACTAACGCTGCGGCTATTCGTGGTGCTATGAAGGCTAATCCTGATAAATTATGTGTAATTCTTCCTCAAACTATTGGTCAACAACCTTCTGACGTTCAAGACCAATTAATTGGGGTTCCTAATATCATTGAACACTCAGATAGAGCTATGATGACTTTGGCTGATGCTTCAAGAGTTTGTAACAGAGAAATTATTGATGAATGTAACCAATTAATCTGTTTCTTGTCACATACAAGTAAAACTCTTCACAATGCGGTTCAATACGCAGAAGAAGGTCATAAAGTTATTACAGTATTTTATTTAGACTAATTTAAAGGCTTATTTTATGAGTGATAATTTAAAGAAATTGACAGGCAAAAATCCTAAGGATTTTGAGTCTGTTGCGTATAGTCTTATAAATAATTCTGATACAGAGTTGTTTTCTGAGTTGGTTTCAAAAGAAGATTTTTTGTTTGATTTTGTTAAACAAAACGTAGCAGATAGACTTGCTAAAGTTTGTAATGAGTCAAACTATTTGAACTTGTTGAACTTTTTAAAATACTATTCTCCATCATACGAAGAATTTATCATTTCAGCACTTGTTCGCTATGCAGATGAAGATTTGACAGATAAAATGCTTGAAATGTTTGAAAATGGTACAGATGATGAAAAAACATACTGTGCAAAATTTTTCTCATATATTCAAGATCCATTGGCAATTGATTTGTTGAAACAAAATGCTTATAGTGAAAATACTTACCTAAGTTCTAATTGTGCATCAACTTTGGCTCAATTAGGTGAAACTTCATCTTATGAGCAGGCTTTGGAAATGTTATCTTCTGATGATGAATTTACACGTCTTGATGGGGTGAAGTTCTTAGTTTCATATGGAAAAACAGAAGCCTTGGATGAGATTATTGAAGCGATGAAAACATCATCTATGGCTGAAAATATGGCTGGTGATATTCCGTATTTGACAGATGTGTTTTCACTTTATAAAAAGAACCAAACAGATGGGCTTTTTGTTGCAAATATGATTATTAACGGCTTGGGTGAAATTTTAGGTTTGGCTCAGGTTTTTGATTTTCAGTTGTATGAGTTTTTGGAAATGCTTATAAAAGAGCCTAAAACATCTCAGGTGGCTGCGGTTTTAATCAATGCTATTGATAAGTTTGAAACACTTACCGAAAATGATGAGTATCTGTTTGATGAAACAAAAGAAACAAAACAAGAAATTTTAGATATCAAAAACCTTTTAGGTACGGTAAATCACGGTGAATTGTATAATTTATTAGATGATGAATTAAAAGCGGAGAGTTTGTTTGTTTATACGGCATTAGAATTTACAGAAAATGAAGATGTTGTAAGAACTTTACTTTCTTGCCCAAATCCGACAGTTGTTCTAAAATCATTAGAGATACTGAAACAAATGAATTCACTTACTCAAGAAGATAAGCAATTAGCGTTTGAGTCAGTAGATGATGAAAATATTAAAAATGTAATTAAAGCTATATAGGAGAGTATTTATGACACCACGTTATATTATTACTAAAGAAAGAACAAATGTTCCTGAGGGTTTCCGTAATCTAACAGAACAAGAAATTGCGAATCAATTTTTGAAACTTGATGTTGATAAAGATTATTTTATTTCTAAAAACGAATGGATGTTGAACTGTTTGAAATTATGGGCAGAAGATATTGCAACTTTAGATGCTGAAGGTCCTGATGCAATTATGAGTAAAATTGAACACTTGTCTGCTGAATTTGATACATTTGATTTAGATGGCAATAAGTATATTGATTATCTTGAATATAAAAATTTCTTACTAAGTAATATTTTAATTTCAGATTAGTTGAAATTTAATAATAAAAAAGACTCCGAAATTTTCGGAGTCTTTTAGTTTGTATTTGATTATATTTTAAACTGCTGGAGTAGCTTTTTTAGTAGCTTTTTTTTCTTCCCACATCTCAACAATCATACTGCAGAAGAAAATACTTGAGTAAACCCCAATAATTACACCTAACATCATTGCAAGAACGAAGTCTTTAGTTGTTACACCACCGAAGAAGTATAACGCTGCAAGAGTTAAGAATACTGTTAATGAAGTGTTGATACTTCTTGTTAATGTTTGGTTAACTGAAGCGTCAACGATTTCACCAAATGACATTTTCTTTCCATAGTATCTTAAGTTTTCACGTATCCTATCAAATGTTACGATAGTATCGTTGATAGAGAAACCAATTACAGTTAAGATAGCTGTTAAGAATAGGCCATCGATTTGTACATCACAGAAAATACCAAGTAGTGAGAATACACCACAAACAAATAATACGTCGTGTACAAGCCCTAAAATTGCTGCTACTGCGTATTCAAACTTAAATCTCAATGAGATGTAAAGAATCATACCCAAGATTGCTAATGTAAGTGCGATAAGTGAATTTTTAAATAATTCATTACCAAGAGTTGGACCAACTGAACTTACTTGAATTAGTTCAGCATTTTTGTATTCTTCTTGTATTGTAGCTGTGATGTTATCAGCTGTTTCAGAACCTTCTTCGATGAATTCTGTTCTGATTGAAATGATAGATTTAATATTGTTATTTTCTGCAGTTGGATTTACATTTAAGATTTGGATATATGGATTTTTGATACCGATTTTATCTAAATCTTCTCTTGTTTTTGCAACTGCTTCATTATTAACTGATTCTGGAACACCATATTGTAAGATTGTTCCGCCTGTGTAATCAATACCTACTTTTACCGGAGCATGTGTAGGATAAGTAATCATTGAATAAATCATTGCGGCAATACCTGGTAATAGTAAGCAAGCAGATAGAATCATCCAAATAACTCTATATTTTACAACATGCACTGTTTTATTGAAATTAAACATTTTATATTTACCTCAACTTTCCTAGTCTAAAATACCAAAACGTGCTTTTTCACGTTTAGTTTCTGTTGCTTCATAACCTTTACCGATTTCTTCTTTAGATAAACCGAATAGTGCAGGGTATTTTAATTCACCTGTACCAAAGATTAAGTGCATGAAGTTCTTTGTAACTGTGATTGCTGTGAACATTGAAACAATTACACCGATTGCCAATGTTAAAGCAAAACCTTTAACAACACTTGTACCTAAGAAATACAAAATTATACAAGCTAAAACAGTTGTCATATTTGAGTCAAAGATACTTGTGAATGCTCTGTCAAAACCTGAGTTGATTGCTGTGAATAAGTTTCTGCCAGCTCTCAATTCTTCTTTTGTTCTTTCGAAAATCAAGATGTTAGCATCAACTGCCATACCAACAGATAGAATGAAACCTGCGATACCTGCAAGAGTTAATGTAACCGGAACTATCTTGAAGATAGAGAATAATACTAATGCATAGATTACTAATGCAATGTCTGCAACAAAACCTGGCAATCTGTAATAAATTAGCATAAATATCATAACTAAACCGATACCTAAGATACCTGCAAATTTTGATTTTTCGATACTGTCAGCACCTAAAGTAGGACCAACAGTGTTTTCTTGAATAATTTCAGATGGAACAGGTAGTGCACCTGCGTTTAGCAAGTTAACCATTTTTTCTGCTTCTTCATATTGGAAACCAGAACCACCGCCAGAGATTTCAGCTCTTCCGCCGAAAATTGCTTCTCTGATTACCGGTGCTGAGATTTCTTCTCCGTCAAAGAAGATTGCCATTTGTTCACCAACTAATTGTTGTGTTAATTCAGCAAATTTGTTAGCTCCTTTGCCGTTAAATTCAAGAGAAACTGTCCATTGACCTGTTTGGTCTGCACCAATAGATGCTGATTTAAGGTCTTCACCTGTTAAACCTGTAGATTCCCAAAGTAAAAGTCCTTTTTCATTTCTTTTATGTTTTTTGTTTGCATCAAATACAGGTTTTTTGAATTCTAGTAATGCAGTTTTTCCTAAGAATGCTTCGGCTTCTTTTAGGTCTGTTACGTTAGGAATTTCAACTAATAATCTTTTTTCACCAACTTGAGCAACGCTGGTTTCAGATACCCCAAGTTTGTTTACACGGCTTTCGATAGCTGTTTGTAAACGGTTCATAACTTCAGGAGTGATTTTCTTAACTGTATCTGTAGTTCTTGCTTCAAGTAAAATTCTTGAACCCCCTACAAGATCAAGTCCTAGTTTTGTAGGTTTTTTGTAGATTACGAAAATGCAAGCAATTACGATTGCTACAATTACCCAAAACATAATAATCTTGTTTTTCAATTTTCTACCCTCTTATATACTGTAACTCTTTATTCTTCTGTGTTTAATTCTGCTTTTACGCTGTCAATTACTTTAAATAAATCGATTTTTTCTTCTTCTGTTAAAGTAACTAATGGTTTTCTTACGTAGTCATTAATATAACCTTTGTAAGATAAAGCTGCCTTAACCGGTGTAGGGTTAGGAGCCATAAATAATTTTCTGAATGCAGGATATAATTTCTTTTGCATATTTCTTGCTGCAATCAATTCACCTGATTTGAAGTTTCTAATCATAGATTTGATTTCTGAACCAAAGATATGAGATGCAACTGAAATTACACCGTGTGCACCCAATGATAGCATAGGTAAAGTTAAACTATCATCACCTGAGTAGATAACAAAATCTTCAGGACATAGCATTCTTAATTCAGTTACTTGGTCCATATCACCAAAACTTTGTTTAATACCAACGATGTTGTTGTATTTTCTAGCTAAGTGAGCAACTGTTTCAGGAAGCATGTTTACCCCTGTTCTTCCTGGAATGTTGTATAAAATAATAGGAAGATCTGTTGCTTCAGCTACTGCTGAAAAGTGTTCAATCATACCTCTTTGATTTGGTTTGTTATAATATGGAACAACCGATAAAATTGCGTCAACACCTTCTTTTTGTGCAAATTTTGTATATTCAATAGCTGATTCTGTTGAGTTTGAACCTGCACCTAGAATAATTTTAGCTTTATTTGCCACAGCTCTTTTTACAGAATTTACTAATTCGATTTCTTCTTCGTTAGTTAATGTAGGAGATTCACCTGTTGTACCTGCTACAAGTAACGCATCACTGCCTGATTCGATTAAGTGTTTTGCTAAAGATTCCACTTTATCGTAATCAATAGCTCCGGATTTTTCCATCGGCGTAACCATTGCCGTAATAACTTCTCCGCAATCATATCTTAAAGCCATATAAATAACCTCTACTTCCCTAGTCTAAATACATAATAATTATATTACAAAATTATTTATTAGTGCGGAAATATTAAGATATTTAATTTAATTAATATGTTATAGCTTTTTCATTTGAAATATTTTGTGCTAAACTTTAATGTATGGATTGGAAAAATTTACCAAAAAAGAAAAGGTTATATGTTATTGTAACAGCGGTAATTGTAGGGATATTGGCGTGGGCTTTTATTACTGCAAGCGTTATTACTCATGATTTTAACCGTCAACAGGTTGAGGCTCTTGGTGATAAACAGGAAGCAACAGTTAATGGTGTAATTCTTACCGAAACAAAAGATGAACAAAAATATTGGGAAATCTATGGTGAAAAAGGTAAGTGGGATAGTGTTAACGGTGTTGCTCAATTAGAAAATGTAATTGGTAACTTCTATAAAGATAATGAAGTTTCAATGAGTTTTGAATCATCAAAAGGAACATATAATTCAAAGAATGGTGATATTATTTTACATGAAGATACATTCATTGTTTTAAAAGACGGAGTGTCTTTAAAAGCAGATAATCTTCATTGGGAAGATTCAAAATTACCTATTGTTGCAACAGGTAATATTGTAATTCAAAAAGGAAATCAGCTTATTTCAACTGCTGATAAAATTATAATCAATCCTGATTATGAAAGTTTTAGAATTGAAGGAAACACAGTTTCAAAAGTATATGAGGAAGAAAAATAGTATGAAAAGAATATTAACAGTATTAGTTTCAGCATTATTATTAACTGGCATTGGGGTTCAGGCATCTGATTTGATTATTGAATCAAAAAACCAAACTTTCAGTGAAGAAGATAGTAAAATTAAATTCAATGGTAATGTAAAAGTTTCTATTGATGATTTGAAAGTTGTTGGTGAAAGTGCGGATGTTAATGTTACTAATGATCAAAAATTAGACACTGCAACTTTTTATGACAAACCTTACGCTTTTGAAATCAAGAAAAATAAAAAAAGAGAAGTTAAGGCAAATATTCTAAAAGTATCTTTGATTACAAAAGTTGTAAGAGCAGAAGGTGATACTCAATCAATCGTATTTGAGGGTAAAACTCCGATTGTTGTAATCAATGCTGATGTTCAAGAATATGATACAAAATTAGGCGTAATGACTGCAACTGGTGCGGTTACAATGAAATACAAAGATATCGAAACTTTCTCAGATAGTGCTCAAATTACAATGGAAAAAAATGGTGATTTGAAAAAACTTGTTCTAACTACAAATGCTAGAGTTAAACAAGAAAATAATGAATCATTTGCTGATAAATTTGTTTATGATGCAACAACAGGTAATTTAACAGCTTACGGAAACACTACATCAAATGCTTTGATGGAAGATGGTTCTAAATTAGTTTTAAAATCAAGATTCCAAGAATACAATCAAAAGAAATCAATATTTAATGCAAGTGGAAATGTAAGAATTTGGTATCAAGATTATTATGCGGCAGGTCCAAAAGTTACATTGTTGCCATCAGCAGGTTCTAATAAACCGAACGAAGCGTATTTCTCAGGTCGTTCAAGTATTACACAAGGTGTAAGAACAATTTATGCTGACAGAATTAAAATGGTAATCAATCCAAAAAGCTTTGATGCTCAAGGTAATACAAGAACTGTTATCAGAAATATCGGTTCAGGTTCAGACGATAGCGTAACTTTAGGATTATAATAATGAAAGAAAAAATTGATAAAGCGATAGAATGTTTTAAAAAACAAGACTGGAATGGTGCGATAGATTTATTCACATCAATTGTAGAAATTGATACTGAAAATGCTGAAGTTTATAACAACTTGGGCTTGTGTTATGTGAATACTGGGGATGAGGATAAAGCTGAAAAAAATTATCTAAAATCTATTGAGTTAAACCCTCAAATTCCACAATGTTATATCAATTTGGCGGATTTATATTATAAACAAAGACGTTTGGGTGAAGGTATAAATATTTTATCTTTCGCTGTTGAGAATTTGCCTGACGATATTATTTTCAGACATTATTTGGCACGTTTTTATATGGAAGATGCAAAACTTGATTTAGCTATTGATGAGTTAATCAATGTTTTAGAGCAACAGCCTGATAATTATGATGCTTATTATGATTTGGCAAAAGTTTATTTTGAATTTGGGAATTACGAATCTGCGATTGAAAATTTTGAAAACGTTTTAGAATATAAACAAGATAATGAATTGATTTATTATTATTTAGCGGAGGCTTACCAAGCTAATGATGAGATTGATAAGGCTATTTCAAACTTCTTAAAATCAATTGCAACAAATAATAAATTTACTTTGGCATATAAAAAAGTTGCTATCTTATTTATGGCACGTGGTGATTATGAGGATGCTATTGAATATTTGGAAGATTATTTGAATTTTGATATCCCTCAAGAAGAAAAAGACGGGGTAAATAAGTTGGTAGAAGGTTTGAAATCAAAGGTAAATAGCTAATCTATGAAAAGCAAGTACTGGATAGCGTTTTCTTCTATTGAACAAATTGACAGCAACTTTATTCAAAAGTTGTTTGAGCATTTTGGTGATATTGAAGTTGCTTTCAATGCTTCTTTAGATGATTTGAAAAAGATTGACGGACTTAGTGTAAAAAAGGCTGAAAACTTTTTAAAACATAGAGATAAAGTTGATATCGATAGAACATTTACCGAAGTTGAAACCCGTGGGATTAATTTTTTAACTTTGGAAAGTGAAAATTATCCAAAAATGTTGCGTCAGATTTCTAATCCGCCTGCAGTTTTGTATTATAAAGGTAAACTTTTTGAGTGTAATTTAGATAAAACTTTAGCGGTTGTTGGTTCAAGAAGAGCCAGTATGCATGGCAGAGATGACTTGAAAAAGATTTTATCAGGATTGGCAAATACGGATATTTGTATCGTTTCAGGTTTAGCTTCTGGGATTGATACAGTTGCACACACTTCAGCTATCGAAAATAATATTAAAACAATCGGTGTTATTGCAAGTGGTTTTGATTTCACTTATCCAACAAGTAATAAAACGCTTTATCAAAATATCGAAAATGGTTATGGTGCATTGGTTAGTGAATATTATCCAACATTTGAACCGATGAAATTTAGATTCCCGCAAAGAAATAGAATTGTTTCAGGATTGTCTTATGGGACATTAGTTGCTGAGGCTTCGTTAAAAAGCGGTGCGTTGATTACTGCAAATCTTACTTTAGAACAAGGCAGAGAATTGATGTGTATTCCTGGGTTGATTTCTAATCCGAATACTGAGGGAATTTATAAATTATTAAAAAATGGTGCAACTTTGGTTACTGAAAGTTGTGATATTTTAAATGCTTTAGGTTGGGAAGTTCAACATTGTTCTTGCGGTGAACAACTGACACTTCCAATGTTGACAACTGAAGAAGAAAAGATTTTTACAAACCTTGAAATTGAAGAAAAGGGAGTAGATGAACTGTTGAGTTTGACTGGCATGAAAATCGATGACTTGCTAATAAACTTGACAACAATGGAGCTTAAAGGCATAATAAAACAATGTGGCGGGGATAGATACGCAAAGGTATAAAGAGAAGAAGATAAATGGCAGAAACTAAATCAAAAGAAAAATCGTTAGTAATAGTAGAGTCGCCTGCAAAATCTAAAACTATTAAAAAGATTTTGGGTAATGAATTTCAAATTGAAGCAAGTTATGGTCATATTAGAAACTTGCCGACAAAAGATGTTGCGACTGATAATTTAGGGTTTGATGTTAACAACAATTTTGAACCGAAATTTGAGATTATCCCAGGGAAACAAAAAGTTGTAAAAACGCTAAACGAATTAGCTCAAAAAGTTGATAAAATATACCTTGCATCCGACCCTGACCGTGAGGGAGAAGCTATTGCATGGCACGTTAGACAAATTCTAAAAGTGCCAGATGAAAAAATTTATAGAATTGTATTCAACGAAATTACACCAAAAGCAGTAAAATATTCTGTTGCAAATCCACGTGGTATCGATATGGATATGGTTCAAGCCCAACAAACAAGACAAATTTTGGATAAACTTGTAGGGTTTAAATTATCTCCTGTTTTGTGGAAACAAATTGGTAATAGAAACCTTTCAGCTGGTCGTGTTCAATCAGTTGCTTTAAGAATGATTTGTGAAAGAGAAGAAGAAATTGAAAAATTTATTCCTCAAGAATATTGGTCAATTCATGCTCTATTAGATAAAGATGGTAAACAATTTGAAGCTGAATTATCTAAAATCAAAGGCAAAACAGTTGATAAAAATATTAAAAATAAAGATGAAGCTCAAGCGATTGTAGATTATTTAACCAGTCCTCAAGCTCAATATGAGATTTCAAAGGTTACTCAAAAAACTACAAAACGTAAGCCAACAGCTCCGTTTATCACATCAACTATGCAGCGTGCAGCATCTTCAAAACTTGGTTTTGGGGTTCAAAAGACAATGCAAGTTGCTCAAAAACTTTACGAAGGTATCGAAATTGATGGTACTCCAGTCGGTTTGATTACCTATATGAGAACAGACAGTGTTCGTGTTTCTGATGATGCTCAAAATATGGCACATGATTTTATTTTAGAAAATTATGGTGAAAAATATTATCCTGAGCAAGCAAACAGTTATGTAAAAGGTAAACAAAACGTTCAAGACGCTCACGAAGCTATTCGTCCGTCATACCCTGAGCGTACACCTGAAAGTATTAAAAAATACTTGGATAATGATCAGTACAAATTGTATAAATTAATTTGGGAAAAATTTATGTCTTCTCAAATGGCTCCTGCAGAAATTGCAAACAAAACAATTGAAATTACATCAGGTGATTATACACTAAGAGCGGGTACAAGCAAGGTTACTTTTGACGGCTTCTTAACTCTTTATAACGATGCAGAAGATGATGAAGAACAAGCAACAGATGCTAAAATTCCAGACTTGAACAAAGGTGATAAAGTTGTTTCTAAGAAAATTAATCCAAAGCAACACTTTACTCAACCACCTCCAAGATATAACGAAGCATCGTTGGTTAAAGCGTTAGAAGAATATGGAATTGGTCGTCCATCTACTTATGCAACAATTATTACTGTAATTCAGACAAGAAAATATGTTGAGAAAAAAGATAAGGCACTTCGTCCAACACTTTTGGGACGTACTGTTTCAAAACAATTGGTTGAACAATTCTCAGATATTATGGATTACAAGTTCACCGCAGGCATGGAAGAAAAACTGGATAAAATCGCTGAAAAGGAACTTATCTGGGTGAAAGTTTTACAAGATTTCTATGCTCCGTTTATGGAAGAAGTTAATGCGGTAATGAAAACTGCACAAAAGGTTACTATTGAAACAAAAGTAACTTGTCCAAATTGTGGCAAACCAATGGTTTTACGTTCAAGCAAAACTGGTTCACAATTTTTAGGTTGCTCTGGTTATCCTGATTGCAAAACTGCAATGTCATTAAATGTTATGCAAGAAATGGAAGAAGAGGGGGTAAATGAAACTTCTGAACCTCCAGTACGAGAGCTGACTGGTGAAAAATGTGACAAATGTGGTGGCGATACAGTCTTGAAGAATGGACCATATGGTAAATATACAGAATGTGTAAATCCAGATTGTAAAAATCGCAAACCTTATCGAAAATCTACTGGTGTAACTTGTCCAAAATGTGGAAAAGGTACAATTGTTGAGCGTAAATCAAAACGTGGAACAGTTTTCTATGGTTGCGATAAGTATCCAGATTGTGATTTTGTTTTATGGAATGAACCAACTGGCGAAACTTGTCCAACTTGTGGTAGCTTATTGGTTAAAAAACAACTTAAAAAAGGCACAGTTGTATCTTGTTCTAAGTTAGGTTGTTCATACAAAATTGAACCAGAACAAGAAGAAGCATAGATTATAGATTCTCTAGAGCCGCAATTTTCATGTCTTTAAAGTCTGGAGTTCTGCCAGTCCAGATTTTTTCAGCTGCAAGTGCTTGATGGATGAACATATCAACACCGTTGATTGTTCTGTAACCGTTTTTCTCTGCAAGTTTTAGTAATACTGTTTTCTTAGGGTTGTAAATTACATCATAAACTAACGCACCTTGAGGAAGTGTTTTTAGTTCTTTTTCTTCAACTGGAGTCATATCAGCAGCTCTGCCTTGCATACCAATTGGTGTTGTATTTACAAGAATGTGAATATTAGATAAATCTCTAATATATTCGATTTGGTAAACGTTAAACTCTACATTTGGGAATTTACGGCGTAAGTATGCCAATAGTTCGGAACAATTAGGGATATTTCTAGTGTATAGTTTAATCTCTTTCACATTGCTTTGAGCAAGTGCAACAATCGCCGCTCTTGCGGCACCGCCTGTACCTAGTACCCCTGCGGTTTTACCAACTAAACTAAAATCTGATGGGATAGCATTTCTGAACCCAATAACATCTGTATTATAACCTCTTAGGGTTTTGTCTTGGTTTATTACAACAGTGTTCACTGCTCCAACTAAATCTGCTGAAGAATCAACTGTATCTAAGAACAATGTAACAGGTATTTTTAATGGAATTGTAACGTTAAAACCTGCGTATCCGTTGTATTTTAAATATTTAATTCTATCTACCAAATCATCAGGTGGAGTTTCTAATATTTCATATTCAGTTTCGATACCTATACTTTTAAAACCTGCATTGTGAATATGACTAGATAGCGAATGTCCTAAAGGATAACCAATTAAGCAATATCTTCCGTTTTGAATAGGTGTTGCAGGGTGGCTATTTCCGTCAACAACTGATGGTCCGAAAAATGAACTTGGTGGTTGTGGCGGTAAATTACCTGTATATTTTGCTTTTGGCATTTCAATTGGGTGTGTAATTGCTTGAGAGCTTGGACTTTCCCAGCCAAAATTTGCGTTGAAATTGCTGTTGTATGAGCTTGTATCAATTGATGTGTTTGAATTTACATTTCCTGTATAGCTTTGAGTTTGAACAGGTTGAGGTTGCTCATAAACCGGCTGTGGCTCTGGTTGGTAATAAGTTTGTTCTTGTGGCTGATAAACCGGTTCAGGTTGAGGTTGTTGGTAAACTGGCTCTTGGTAATAAGATTGCTGAGGCTCAGTATATGCAGGCTGTTGAGGTTCTTGGTAGTAGGATTGTTGAGGTTCAGAGTAAGATGGCTCATTATATGTTGAACCACCGTATGAATAGCTTTCGATAGAACTTGATTGCATCATACTTGAACCTGCTGATTCAAATGAACTTGTATAACTTTCAGTCGGTGTTTCGTAATTATTTTCGCTTTGTGAGTAATACGAAGTTGACCAAGAATTTTCTTGTTGAGGTTCATTGTAAGTTGGTTCGTTATAAGTTTGAACTGGTTCTGGTTCTTGTTTTTGGCAAGCAGATAGAGCGGCAAAACCTGTTGGTTTAGGAGCTTCGCTAGTTAGAGTATTATTATCATTTACCCCTACTCCTGCCCCTGCCCCTGCCTCTTCAGCTTCAAGTTGTGCTTTTAGTTCGCTTAAAGTTACATTTACCCCTTGGGCTTTTAATTCTTTGTAGCGTGCCAATAATTCCTTACTTACTGCCATTGTTCAAACCTCTATTATTACCAATAAAGGCATTATACAGGAATTATTAAAAATTTTTATCAACTTTTAATACGATTATTTTAATGTTTTGCCGATTTTTGCAACCATTTTGATATCATCAGCTGGTTCTTTTCCTACTGTTGTAAGATAATTCCCAACTAAAATTCCCTCAACACAAGTTTTTAGTGCAAGTTCTTGGTTTTCTTGAGATAATCTCATTCTGCCACCGCAGAAACGAACGACAGCTTGTGGATTTGCGATTTTAAAGATTGCCATTGTGCGTAAAACGTTTTCTTCATCGATTTTGTCGTGATAATTTTCAAACGGGGTTTGAGGAATTGGCATTAAGATATTTATTGGAATTGAATTTGGTTCGATTTCAGCTAATTCTATTGCCATTTCAACACGTTGTTCAATAGTTTCGCCCATTCCTAAAATTACACCGCAACAAAGTTCAATGCCGTATTTTTTAACAAGTTTACAAGTGTTTAATCTATCTTCCCAAGTGTGTGTTGTGCAAACTTCAGGATAATATGAACGACAAGTGTTGAAGTTGTGGTGGAAACGTTTTAGACCAGCTTCAGCCAATTGTTTTGCCTGTTCTTCGTCTAAAATACCGATTGATGCACAAGATGAAAGTCCATCTATTTTGTTGATTTCTTTAATCATTTCAAGTTCGATTTTGAAATCACGTCCTTCATCAGGAGTTTTTCCACTGGTTACAATTGCAAAGCGTGAAACGTGGTTTGCTTTTGCTTCATTGGCAACTTTTACAACCTCATCAATTTCAACAAGTGGGTATGATTCAATATCAGTTCTGTAATGAGAACTTTGTGCACAGTATTTGCAATTTTGGGAACATTTACCGTTTCTTGCATTGATTAGTGAGCAAAATTCAACTTTGTCTGACATATATTTTGAAGATTCTGCTAATAATTCATCAAGTGGTAAATTGTATAAATGTAATAACTCTTCTTTTGTATAAGTTTTTTTTACTGTGCTATTCATATCCCTCTACCTTTTTAAAATAAATGTATATCCCTAATTTTAGGCTAGACATAACTAAGTGTCAATTTTTCTACCCTTATGTTAAAATTACTGTAAAGAAAGAGGATATTATGGCAGGTATTTTAAATATACAGATAAAACCAACAATCAGTGATAAAGAAATAAATTTGAAAAAAGTTGAACATTTTATCAAGAAGTATTCTGATAAAAAATTAGATTTGGTTGTTTTTCCAGAGTTTTTTTCAACTGGGGTAAATCACAAGGCTTTTGATGAGATGCCTGAAGATGAAAATGGCGGTGAAACTATTGCCAAAGTCCAAGAACTTGCTAAAAAATATAATACTAATATTGTTGCAGGATCGGTTATTGAACGTGTTGGTGATAAATCTTATAACACTTGTTTTGTGATAAATAGAAGTGGCGAAATCGTTGGGAAATATCGCAAAATTCACTTATACAATTATATGGGCGGAACTGAAGGTGAACATGTTGAAGCAGGAAGTGAAATCGTTGTTTTGGATTTGGATTTTGCAAGAGTGGGTATAGCTTTGTGTTTTGATTTACGTTATCCTGTCCAATTTAAGCAAATGGCAAAACAAGGTGCTGAAATTTTTGTAGTACCTGTTGCATGGATTGTTCCGACTGAAATTTATGAAGATAAAGACTCAAAAGCTTTTGCTCAAGATATGTATGTTGCTCTAAATAGGGTTCGTGCATTTGATAACCACGCTTATCTAGTTTCATCAAACCAAACAAAAGATATAAACGGAAAAGTTTGTGCAATTGGTAACTCTATGATTATTGCACCGACTTCACAGGTTTTGGCTAATGCTAAGGATGAACAAACTGCGGTTTATGCAGATGTTGATGTTGAACTTGTGAAGTTCTATCGTCAGATGTTTCCAGTTGCGAATATAGATTAGAAGATAATTAGCAAACAAAAAAGGAGCTCCAGTTTGGAACTCCTTTTTTGATTTGAACTAATAATTAGTCAAAAACGTAGTTAATAATTGCTGCTTCTCTAGCTTGTTTAATTGCTTTTGCAATCATTCTTTGGTGAGCTGCACAGTTACCAGTGATTCTACGTGGGATGATTTTACCTGCTTCTGTTAAGTATCTTTTTAATTTAGCAGCATCTTTGTAGTCGATAGAAGTAACTTTGTCTGCACACAAGCTGCAGTTTTTACGTTTTTTCTTATCTTCTTGTCTTGCCATTTTTCTAATTTGCCTTTCTAGCCTTATTATTTTGTACTAATTGTTTTTATTTTATGAGATTCTTCGGTCATTTCATTCCCTCAGAATGACATTTTGTTTACTGTTGGTAGCATAATGCCCCGTCTGACTGACGCATTCGTTAGAACGGAACTTCTTCGTCGTCCATTAATACGTCTGTGTTAGCTTCTGCACTAGCTTCCATATCGCCAAATGTTAGGATATCACCATCTTCTGAAGAACCAGCGTCTGATGAGCCAGCACCCATAAGTTCGATAGTTGAAGCTTCAATTTCAAAAACTTTCTTTTCTGTGCCATCGTCCATTTTGCTAACACCGTTTTGCAATCTTCCTTCAACCAAAACTTTTTGGTTTTTAGAAAGGTTTTGAACGATTTCATCTAAAGATTGTCTTTTTGAAATAACTCTAACTAAGATCTCTTCTTGAGTACCGATATTCAAAACAAATGATGAAACTGCAACATTGTTTTGAGTAAACCCTGTTTTTGGAGTTTTATAAACGATACCTGTAACTACTGCTTTTGCTAATGTCATTTTTTATTCCTTATATTTTTGTTAGGGATTCTTCAGCGTTTGTCATTCTGAGCAAAGCGAAGAATCTCTACAATATTTGAAACGCTTCAGAATGACGTTTCTGTATAAACTAAACTGATGCTTTTACTGATGCTTCCATAAACATTGTACGAAGTACGCTGTCGTTTAGTCTTAATTGTCTTTTGAATTCAGCAACTTTATCAGCTGGCATTGATAAAATTGAAGTTGTGAAGAAACCATCTCTGAAGTTTTGTACTTCATAAGCTAATTTTTTTCTTCCAGCTTTGTCAACAGAAGCAACGCTTCCACCGAATTCAACAACTACTGCGTTAATTTTTTCGATTGCTTTATCAACTTCTTCAGCATCTAAGTTTGGTTTGAATATAGTTAATAATTCATAATTTTTCATTTCAATATTTCTCCTTTTACTATTTTTCTAGTGTATGTTTCAATCTTATCATGAAAAAATAAATTATTACAACATGTATTCAGCAATAAAGCTATATTCAGCCGGACCAATTAAGAAAATATCTTGTTTTGGATTTTCTTTAGTCCCGCTCCACTCAACGTTTACAGCCCCACCAAGAAGATTAACTTTCACTTTAGATTCTGTTAAGTTATTTAAAACACAGGCTACTACACTGGCACAAGCACCTGTTCCGCAGGCCAAAGTAATGCCACAACCTCTTTCATAAACTCTCATATCAATTTCGTTTCTTGATATAACTTTTACAAATTCGGTGTTGGTTTTTTCAGGAAAATATGGGTGAACTTCCATATCAGGGCCATAATTTTTAGCCAAATACATCGGGTCTTCTTCTGTGAAAATTATGCAGTGAGGATTCCCCATAGAAACAGGTGTTAGGTCAAATTTTTTATCTCTAATTTGTACTGTTCTTTCACCTTTGAATGGAATTTTCGCATCTTCAAGAATTGGTGTTCCCATATTAACTTTAACAGTTCCATCATCTTGGATTTCTGGTTTGATTACGCCAGCAAGAGTTTTTACGCTAAATTCTTTTTTGTTAACAAGGTTTTTATCATATACGTATTTTGCAAAACATCTCATTCCGTTACCGCACATTTGAGCAGTTGTTCCGTCTGAGTTGTAAAAATACCAAGCAATATCAGTTTCACCGTTTGGTGTTGTATCAGGAATCATCATACCATCAGCCCCGATACCAAAATTTCTATCGCATAGTTTTTTTGCTAAAACATCCATTGATAATCCTGTTTTTTCGTATTCAGAATAATCAAGAACGACAAAATCGTTTCCGCAACCTTGCATTTTTGTAATCTTAATTGTTGTCATAATTTACCTACCTTTTGAGGTAAATTATAGCATAAAGTCAAGATTTAATTAAGCTTTGATTTGAAGTGCTTCTTCTTTTTTTAATTCGTTTTCTCTTTCCAAGTATGCTCTTTGCATTCTGATTTCTGCGTCAAGTGGAACATCCCAAACTTCTGCTAATTGTTTGCCCATTTTACGACCAATTGAAGAACCTGTTAATGATGCTGATAAGAAGATTACACCTTTTACAATTGGTAGTATTTTCTTAGGTAAAAATGTTGCTTTTGCTAGATATCCATCAAGATTTTTCTTCATGAAACCTTCAGCTAAGAACATACCGCTAAGCATACCACCTTCGGTTACGAAAGCTTTTTCTCTATCTTCTTTTTTAATAAGTGCTACTTTTGTTACACCAGATGCAACAATAAGTGGGTTGATGTTATTTTTAATAAATTTTCCAGCATTAAATACGCTACCAAAAACTTTGTCGTTTTTAGCTAAATTTTCGCAGGTAGTTACTAATTTGCAGGTTTTACCCGCAAGTTTAGCGTTTAAGTTAGATGCTTCATCAAGTGCGTTAATGATTTGGCCTGTAAGCACAGGAATTCTAGTCCAGTCTTCTTGTTCGAAAACTTTGTTGCCATTTGTTCCTATGAAACCTAATGTTGCTACGCCACTGTACGCCATAAAATAACCTATAAGCACTTACCTACATGTATATAAAGTATTTTGCGTTTTAAAAATTGCTTAAGTGTATAATTTGTTTACATTAGTTAATCATTGCAAACGGTTTGGGTGATTTGGTTTGCAGTGATTTTTAAACAGTCTAAATTTTCGCAAGTTGTTTGACGTCTTGCCCATAAACAAGGTTTTAAAGGACAATTATCATCTGTTGTTATTGGGATAATTCTGTCTGATTTTGGGATAAGTGTATTAAAATCGGTTGGACCAAAAATTACGTATGTCTTAATGCCCAAAGCTACTGCAACGTGTAGTGGTGCAGAATCCGAACATAAAAACTTTTCAGCTGAAGAGATTAGTTCAGCCAATTCTTTTAGATTTTTTGTTGTTCCGTATAAGTTCTCAAAATTTTGAGTTCGAACATTTTTTAATATTGTTTCGATACATTCTTTGTCATCAGGTCCGCCAACAAGCATAACTTTTTTACCTTCAGCAACAAGTAAGTCAATTGTTTGAGCCCAAATTTCAGGGGTGATTGTTTTTATACAACCTTTTTGAACGCTTAATTTACTTACCCCAGGATGGATTAAAACTGAATTTGAAATTATTTCACGTCTTTCGATATTTATTTCAGGTAATTCAGTATTGTGTTTGGTGATTTCTCTAATTAAGTCGTGATACATTGCACAGGCATATTGGTTTTTGTTTAGTGGCATTGGATGAGTTAATAATTTTTCACTAAGTTTTCCTGTGTTGTATCCGCAACGAATTTTTATACCTGTTAAAAATAGTAAGAGGCTAATTAACTTATTTCCACCAGAAGAAACAACAATATCAAAATTCCCTTGGCGGGCTTTGATAAGTAGTTTGAACATTTCAAAATATTTGTTTGAACCTTTCGGGTCAATTAGGATTAGTTCATCAATGACATTGGTTAAATCCTTAACGCTTTTACTTCTTGGTTCTAGTGCAAGAGTTATTTTAGAATTAGGGAATTCTTTTTTTAAGGATAATAAAGTTGGGAGGAAGAAGATTTCATCTCCAATTCCTCCGAAATTTATTGCTAATATTTTATTGATTTCTTGTGTCATTTTTTATCTCAAACTATCTGGCATAGCCATAGGAATTGGGGCTGCATTAGTTACTGATTTTTGTGCTGGAACCGGTGCAGTTTGACCTTTTTCCTCTTTCTTATCTTCTTTGTCTTTCTTGTCTTTAGCTTTTGCTTCTTCTGCATTTTTTACAACGTTGTCGATAAGAGCTTTTGTTTCTTCATCGGTATTTGGTACAACGATTGTTTTACCTTCGTTTTCAGGGTTTTCATCATCCCCGATGATACGAACTTCATCTTTACCATCTTTGTTATAGTTTTCTAAGTCTATTTGAGGATAATCGAAGTCTTTCGCACCCATATCACGGGTTGCAACTGTCATAACTTCTTTCCAAATTTTTGCAGGAATTGTACCACCGTACAAGCCGTTAACTTGTTTGTTATTATCATCCCCAACCCAAACACCTGTTACGATATCAGGAGTGTAGCCTACAAAATAAGCATCACGACAATCATCTGTTGTACCTGTTTTACCTGCTGCAGGTTTGCCGATATTTGCACCTGTACCTGTACCTGAGATGATTACGGTTTTCATCATTGCAGTCATTTCAGCAGCGGTTTTTAAGCTAAGTTGGTGAGTTGATTTTGTTTTACCTGCTCTATATAAAACTCTGCCTCTTGAATCTTCGATTTTTTCAATTGCGTAAGGTTGAACAACATAACCTCCATTTGCGAAAGCTCCGTATGCTCTTACAAATTCAAACAATTTTACACCGTTTGAACCAAGTGAGATTGTGTAGTCATATTCAAGTGGAGTTGTGATACCTAAAACTGTTGCAAGCTGTTTAACTGAACGGATGCCAACTTCTTGTATCATTCTTGCCGCACAAACGTTTGATGAAACCATCAATGCTTTATATACAGGAATTTTTCCTCTGTATTTGTGGCTATAGTTGTGTGGTGACCAGTTTCCGATTGTTACTGGCATATCTTCGATTAAATCATTTGGAGAAATGCCTTTTTCCATAGCCGCAGCATAAACAATTGGCTTGAATGCTGAACCAGGTGGTCTTACAGCTTGTGTAACACGGTCATATTGAGATTCGCCGTAGTTTTTACCACCAGCGTAAACTAAGATTTTCCCGTCAATTGGGCTGTATGAAAATACTGCTGCTTGGTGTGATTTGTTTGTTAAGCCCCAAGCTTTCATATTTCTTAGGATAGATTCGTTAGCGGTATCTTGAGCTTTTGAATCTAGTGTGGTTACAACTTTATAGCCACCGTGAATGATGTCTGTTTCTGTGAAACCTAATTTTTGCATTTCTTTTACAACATAATCGCTAAAATACGGTGCTTTATTTGTTGTGTAAATTTGAGGAACTGAACTTAGTGTTACATCAGCTTCTATTGCTTTTTTGTATTCATCTTTTGTGATGTAACGCATAGTCAACATTCTTTTTAATACCTGATTACGTCTTCTAATTGCAAGTTTTTTGCTGTTGTATGGGTTATAAACAGACGGAGCTTGCGGAAGGCCTGCAATTAAAGCAAGTTCAGGTAATGTTAATTGATTTAATTTTTTATTGAAGTAGATTTTTGAAGCTGCTGAAACGCCATAAGCCCCTGCTCCAAGATAAACGTTGTTTAAGTACATTTCTAAGATTTGGTCTTTAGAAATTGTTTTTTCTATTCTTGCTGCAACTTCAAGTTCTTTAACTTTTCTTGTTAGTGTTCTCTCATTTGATAGGAATAAAATTCTTGCAAGCTGTTGAGTTAAGGTACTAGCACCTTGTACGGTTTGTCTTGCGATAATGTTTTGGATAGATGATCTGATAATGCCGACAACGTCATAACCATTATGTCTGTAAAAGTTTTTATCTTCAGTTGCGATAAGTGCTTTTTTTAGTTCTTCCGGTACATCTTTTAAATCAACTCTATCATATGTGTATGCAGTAAAAGTCTTGATAACTTCACCGTCTGCTGAGTAGAATTTTGTAACGATGTTTGGTTTGTAGTCTTCCAAGTTTTCGATTGGTGGAAGTGATGATAAATAAAGATTTAAGGCAACAAATCCTGCAAGCATTAATGCTGTTGTTACTAAAATGAACATTTTTACATTAGCAAAAAATTTCCTTATAGGATTTTCTGAGCGGCGTTCATGTTTTATTCTTGAAGAACCTTTTGATGCTCTTTGCTTTTTGTATCTATCGTAAGAACTAGACATAATATTTCTCTCCCTATCAACATAAATTATATTATATCACTTTAAAATATATACCAATCTAAGAAAAAATGCAGTATTTTTTTATATTAATTAACCATTTTTATAAATATCTTTACAAAGCCTTTAAAATAAAAATTGTTCAAGTTATACTTGTATGGTTGACAAAATACGGAGATTGAAAAAGATGTACAATGTTGCGATAATTGGTGCAGGTCCTGCTGGGATTTTTGCCGCTTTAGAAATTATGAATTTAAAACCTGATTGGAAGGTTGTTTTAATAGAAAAAGGACAAAGAATTGAAAAGAGAAAATGTCCGCTTCGTGAAGGTTCTCCAAAATGTACAAATTGCCGTCGTTGTGGTTTGTTGTGCGGTTGGGGTGGAGCAGGTGCTTTCTCTGATGGTAAACTTACTTTAACACCAGATGTAGGTGGACATCTTGTTGATTATATGACAAGAAAACAAACTGAAGAATTAATCGGTTATGCTGATGAATTATATTTAAAATATGGTGCAACTGATGAAGTTTTCGGTACTGATATGAAAGTTTTCGAAGAAATCGAAAAACAAGCAGTTTTAGCTGAATTAAAATTAGTTCATTCTCCTGTTAGACATTTAGGAACAGAAAGAAGTTTAGAAGTTTTGAAAAATATGCAAGACTATCTGGATGAAAGAATTACTATCCTAAACAATGTGTCAGCAGAATCTTTAATTGTTGAATGTGAGCAAGTTAAAGGTATCAAATTAGATAATGGCGAAGTGATTTCAGCTGAGTACACAATTATTGCTCCAGGTAGAGAAGGTGCAGATTGGTTAACTCAAGAATTTGCAAAACATAAAATCGGTATGGTAAATAATGCTGTTGATATCGGGGTTCGTGTAGAACTTCCAGCTCCTGTATTTGAACCATTAACTTCAAAATTGTATGAATCAAAATTGATTTATCACTCTCCAACATTTGGTGATGAAGTTAGAACATTCTGTATGAACCCAAATGGTGAAGTTGTTCAAGAAAATTATAATGGTATTGCAACAGTTAACGGTCATAGTTATGCAAACTTCAAAACTCCAAATACTAACTTTGCATTGTTAGTAAGTGAAAAATTTACTGAACCGTTCAAAGAACCAATTCAATACGGTCAACACGTTGCAAGACTTGCAAATATGTTAGGAGGCGGTATTTTAGTTCAAAGATTTGGTGATTTATTAGATGGTCGCAGATCAACTCCAGATAGAATTAAAAACTCAATTATTACACCAACTCTTACTTGTGCAACTCCTGGGGACTTGAGTCTTGTTATTCCTCACAGACAAATGACAAGTATTATTGAGATGATTCAGGCTCTTGATAAAATTGCACCTGGTACAGCTTCAAGATACACTCTTCTTTATGGTATCGAAGTTAAATTCTACTCAGCAAGAGTTAAACTTACTGATAAACTTGAAACTGAAGGTGTTAAAAACCTATTCACAATCGGTGATGGTGCAGGTGTTACTAGAGGTTTATTGCAAGCATCTGCTTCAGGTGTTTACGTTGCAAGAACAATCTGTGAAAGATAATTATTTAAAGTATAAAGTGAGGCGGCTGCCAATCGGCAGCCGCCTCCTTCTTTATCTGTTGTTTGAATTTTCTCCAGCGTTTTGCCTGTTAAAGCAGTTCCCAAATTGGCAATTTGCATTATAGGGTTGAGTGTTTTCTTCTTGGATAGGCTCCATATTAATATTTTCTGGAATTTGAGGTTGTCCAAGTTGAGTTCTGTTTTCAAAACTGTTATGCGGTTGTTTAATTCTTTCCAAATTGTTTGGCATAATTTTATCTTGCAACGAACTGTTAATAACATTACCAATGTCAGCTTTACAAGCTCCTAAATTTTCTATTTTACAAGCACTAAATGTTGGTAATGACACACAAGATAGGAAAAGGACACTTAATATTATAATCTTTTTCATAATTTTACACCTTTTAAATATATCTACATGACTAATTTAAAAGGTTTTTATTTATATTTCATTAGATAAAAGTATAATGTTTAGAACCACTTTCGGATAATTTTTTTATCTTGTTTTTTCTCAACACTTTTTAGAACATCTTTAAATGGTATAATTGGTTCCATTTTATATCCGCAATCTTCAGACAAAGTTCCGCCCATTGCAAAAAGCTCTTCTTGAGGGTATCTTCTGCAAATCCCAGGACGCCAAAAATGGATTTTACAACGTCTTGTTTCAGGGTCTAAGTTTTTGCACTCAAAAATTAAGCCAAGTTCGTCTTTGCCAATAATTTTTAAATCGGCATAAAATTTGTGTAAGTATTGTAGTTTATCAAATTCTTTTTCATCTTGAAGAACATGTTTGAAGTGTTTTACATAAATATGTGTGCAACACTGACCGCAACCTTTGCATTTTCCAGTACGATAATAATGCTTTTTCAAGATTTTTGATAGAATAAATTTTTTAATCTTTAACCACATAACTCTATCATATCTCAATTCTAGCCCATTTGTGTTAAGTTTTGTAAATCTTAAAAACAAAAAAAGCAATTTTTAATCTTGAGGGTAATTTAAGCAAGTGTAAGAAATAAACAATTAACCCCTTGATAAAACATTAACCTTAAATATATTTAACCTATATACAGTATTCATAAACTGACATAATACTATAACATAACCAAAAATAACCAACCTTGACCTCTAACAGAGGTCTTTTTTTTATGCGTAAGCCGATGTGTAGTGTCGGTATCGGCTTGCGATGAGCAAGACGAACAGGACACGAAACATAATGTGGCGACGTAGGAACGCAGGACTTGTCCGAGTACCACAGGAGCTTTGTCCTTGGGCGGACTGGACATTATGTTACTAGTGGCTGATGTTTACTGCAAGTGTTTTTTATAATTTTTTGCTTATAAATGCTACTAAAGCAAGAATAACAAGTATTACAAACCATGTTATTTTTAGAAATTTGTCTATTGGAGCATATTTATCTTCGCAAAATGGTAAAAAAGTTATGAAATTTACGATTTGAGGTATGACTACGTGTGCCCCTACAATCCAAATTATACTAAATCCAATAAAATAACCAAATATTTTGCTCATAATATTTCTCCTATTTGATTTGGTGTGGATATACCATAAAACTTTTAAATTCTGGTCTTATTTCAATTAATTTTCGAGCTTGAGTTGGGTCATTAGCTTCTACTCTAATTGTGATAGGTGCTCCTCCTACTTTTGTATAAATTTTTGCTTCATAAACTTTTTGCATATACCCTCCTTTGCTATTCTAAATGGAATAAGTCTATTGTAGGTTATATAAATTCTATTGTCAATAGGTTTTATCTATCTTGAATATGGTCTATGATATTTGTTATGAATAAAATGAAGATACTATTTGGTAATAAAGTAAAAGAAAAACGATTAAGTTTGTCGCTTACGCAAGAACAGTTAGCTGAAAAAATCGGTATCTCTTCTAAAAGCTTAAGTCAAATAGAGTTGGGTAATAATTTTGTTTCAGCAGAAAATCTAGAACTAATTTGCAATGCTCTAAATGTATCACCACATGTGTTATTTGATTTTCAACAAGAATCTAGTATTGAGGTATTAGATATTGTTATCGATAAATTAAAAAATAATAAAAAGTTATTGGATAAAGTATATAAAATTATTTCAATTATCGAATAAATTTTAGGATTAGAAATGTAGGTTTGGCGAAACCCAGTGAAATCTATTTACCCCTACATATTACAATTATTGGTGAATAAGTTAGTTTTGTTTGAGGATATTTTTTGTTGAATTTGTCGCAGAAATCTTTGATTTTCTTTACTGTCCAAGTTTCTTCAGCCAATGAATTTACTCCAGTGTTTTTCATGTGTGCTAAAAGCTCTAGCGGAGTGTTGAATTTCATCTCTTCATAAAAACTTTCACAATACAAAATCTCAAATCCTTGGTGATTTAGGATTTCTTTTATCTCTTCTTCTGATTTGTATTTTAATGTTAGTCCTGTAAGTTCTTTTATCTCTTTAAAGTTGTCTGGGGTGAATGTTGAAAATGCCAAAATTCCATTTCTATCAAGTGATAATTTTAGGGTTTCTATTGATTTTTCAAGGTTTTCAAACCATTGGAACATTGCATTTGAAACAATTAAATCAGCTTTTCTTGGGGTTCTTATTTTTAGAGCATTACCCGCAAAAAACATTGCATCAGGTATAACTTTTTGGATGTAATGCTTAGATTTTTCGATTAAATCGTTTGCATAATAATTTGAGAATTTTATGTTTTTTGCAATTCTTTTAGTAAGTAATCCTGTACCTGCTCCAAGTTCTAAAATTGTGTTAAAGTTATTAGAAATTTTGTTCAGTTCGATTATCATTTTTGATGCCATCAAATCCTGAACGGTTGCGTTTTTGTCGTAATCGTTCATGCTTTTTTCAAATTGTTTTTTTATATGTTTATAATCTGTTGGCATTCGATAATTTCTTTCCAGCTTGCAAAATGGTAGTATGGAAAATGTCCATAAGGAACTGTAATCACAGGTGTTGAGTTTTTATTATGACATTCGATTTGGTTTTTAGGAGGGATGATTTTATCAAGATCACTTACTATTGCTAAATCGTAAAAACCAACACTTTCCAAGTTATTTTCATTTTCAATCAAAGTGTATAATTTTTCAAGTTCAGACACTCTATTTTCAATTGGACGTTGAACAGGGTATGATGCGTACAATTGGTATTCTTCATCTGTTGAAAAAAGATTTTGGTAGAATTTACCTTCCAGACCTTTTTGAGCGTGTTTGAGGGTTAGTTCAAACATTCTGATAGGGATTCCGTAAATATCGTCAACAGGTGATGTTGTTCCATTAATTGCAATTTTTCTGTTGAAATCTGAAAATAAATTTTTTAATTTGCACGCAACAAAAACTCCCATAGACCAAGTGATAAGGGTTTTGTTTTCGTATGTTGAAAAGTCTTTCAACTCTTCAGGGATAAATAATGAGTTATAATCGTAAACAACCAAAATGTCATAACCAGTATTATTAAGTGTAATAAATGGCTTTTCATCAAAGCTCCAACCTGCAAAAAATACGATTAAATTTTTATTATTTTGTTTGTTTAACCAAACGCTTTTCATTTATTTTCTCCATAAGTGATTTTAATTCGTTTTCTTCAATATCTGTTGTAAGTGAAAGTCTAAGACGTGATGTTCCAACAGGGACTGTTGGAGGTCTGATAGGTAGTGTAAAATATCCGTTATGGAAAAGAATTTCGCAAAGTTCTATTGTGTCTTTATTTTCACCAATGATAATTGGAATAATATGACTATCGCTTCCTAATTTTTGTCCAAGCTCTAGCATTTTTTTACGTTTAGCATAAGTTTGTGGAAGTTTGTTTTCGATTATCCATTTAGTAAATGCAACATTGATGGGTGGGATTGCGGTTGAGAAAATGAATGAACGGGATTTATTGATTAAAAAATCGATAAATGTTCTTGAGCCAACTACAAAAGCTCCCATTGAGCCAATTGCCTTACCAAAAGTTCCAACAATTAAATCAACATCTTGGATAATTCCTAAATCTTCTGCTACTCCTAAGCCTTTTTTCCCAAAAACACCAAATGCGTGGGCTTCATCGATGATTAAATTACATTTGTATTTTTTCTTTAATTCAACAATTTTTTCTAAATCTGCAATATCCCCATCCATAGAAAATACGCTTTCTGTAATGATAAATGCGTTTTTGAAATTGTTGCGTTCTCTTTGTAGAAGTTTTTCTAATGCTTCCATATCGTTATGTGGATAGCGGAAAAACTTGCCCTGAGCTAATTGCATGCCATCAATTATGCTGGCATGGTTTAATTTATCAGAGAAAATCACATCACCTTTTTGGTTCAATGCACTGGAAATCCCAACATTTGCGTGGTATCCGCTGTTGTATAAAAGGGTAGCATCTTTGTTATAAAGGGTAGCCAAAAGTTCTTCTAACTCTTTATAAACAGGTAATGTTCCTGTTAATAGTCTTGCCGATGCACTGCCAAAAGAATATTCTGAGCCACTTGTAGATAAAAATTCTTCAGTAATAGCTTTGTTATCTGCAAAATTAAGATAATTATTAGACGACAGGTTTAAAAGTTTTTTACCTTTATAGTAAATAAACTTTTCGTCTTTGGCTTCAAAGTCTTTCAAATCCCTAAAATGAGAATGAGATTTAAGCTCATCTAAGATGTTTTTATAATCTTCGTGCATAAGATAAATTTACCCCAAAGACGTGGTAATTACAAGCAAAGGGGAATGTTGTACATTGATATATGTAACGATATGTAAAGAATATATATTTTTTATATAAAATTAAGCAATTTTTAAAAACACAAATTGTTTATTAAAGTATAACGAGGTATAATTAGATTCATGGATGAGATGACTGAACAAAACTTAAGAGTAATTGAAAGCGATTCTCAAGAGACGAGAGAAAAAGAAGTTATTGAAAAACTACAGTCTACTCGCCAGACTAATCCTATTGCAAGAAAGTTGCTGGACTTTAGCTTGTCTAACAAAACCCGCAAATTTTCAGTCAAGGATCTGTTTACACGATAGGTTCGTGTAGCACGGCTTTATGAGGGTCGATACGCACATAAATTTGTGCGGTTTGTGAGGAACCGAAACTCTATTTATACTTCGTCCCCTCGGGGAGTAAATACTGCCACTTCTGTCCAGGTGGTGTAGCGACTTCTTAGGGTGTGCGAAGCGATCGGCGAGTTGTTCGGTCGCTTTGTTGTATGTGGGGTAAATGTTTTTTTAATTGGTCGGGGTATTGTTCTTGGTTTTCTCTTGAGTGTTTCTTCTTCTAGTTGTATAATTATTTTATGTATGAGATTAAAAAACAGATTTATCTTAATTTAACCAAAAATCAGAAGTCTGCACTTTGTAATTATTTGCGTGCAAATGTGAAAAAATCAATGGATTTGTCTGTTGATGAAGTTTGGGAAAGTTTTGTGGCTGATGAGAAATATTATCTTGAATTGAATTGTTCAAGGTTTGAGTTTTTGGCAGAAATTATTGATGAAGATTGGTTTAAGTCTGATACTATAAAGTATTTAAAAGAATGTAAAAAATATTATGAGCATAAAGAAAAACAACGCCCAATAATTGAAGCAAACAAGGAATATGAAAAACAGAAACGTAAATTTTTACAAGAAGTAAAAATGTCAAAAGAAGCACCAACTAAAAAGCAACTTTATTATTATGAGCGTTTGTGTAAAAAATATAATATTGAGCAAGTTGATTTGACTTCAAAATTAGAGGCACGTAATATAATCGATAAAATTATTACAGACCACGCTCCAAATTTGAAGTATATTGAAGAGGAGTAAAATTTATGAGATTCTTCGGTTGGCGTCATTCTGAACGCAGTGAAGAATCCTTAACAAGACCAACCTCAGAATGACAGAATTGTAAGGAAAATAAGAACAATGCTAATTCAAGATATAGTAAAAATTTTAACAGATGCTGGTGTTGAGCAAAATGAAGCAAATATTGAAGTTAAACTTTTGATTGAACATTTTGCAGGATATACTTTGGCTGATATTATTATGGGTAAAAAATTGACTGATGAAATGCTTGCTATTGTTGAAGAAAAGGCTAAACTTAGGGCAAAAACCCGTCATCCAATTCAATATATTATTGGGTTAGCTGATTTTATGGGTGAAAAATTTAACGTTCAACCTGATGTTTTGATTCCAAGAGATGAAACTGAACTTCTTGTTCGTCAAGCAATTGAAATTATTAAAGAAAAAGGGTTTACTCAGGTTCTTGATATGTGCACAGGTTCTGGTTGTATTGCTTGTATGATAGCAAAATTAACGGATGCTCAAGTTATTGGTGCAGATATTTCAACTGAGGCTTTGCATGTAGCATTTTCTAATATGGAAAAATTTGAATTGTTTAATCGTGCAAGTTTTAGAAAATCAGACATTTATTCAAAAATTAGACCTGAAGAACGTTTTGATATGATAGTTTCAAACCCTCCATATATTCCGCCAAAATTCAAAGAAACTATTCAAAAAGAAGTATCGTTTGAACCAGAGCTAGCACTTTATACAAGTGATGAGAAAGGGTTGGAATTTTATCAAAAAATTACCCAAGGTGCGGGTGCGTTTTTAAAAGATGGTGGTTATTTGATGTTTGAGCTTGGTTTAGGGCAAGCCCAAGACGTTGCAGAAATTATGAATGCAAACGGATTTAAGGACATCAAAGTCTTAAAAGATTTAGTCAATATTGAAAGAGTAATTTGGGGACATATTTAATATTTATACCCCGATTAGATTGAAATATCCTAAAGCAAGTCCGATTACTGCTGAAACTCCAAGGTAAAATAGTGGATCTTGCTTTTTGATAAAACTTGTTCCGATAAATAAGCCTAATAAAATCGTACCTAAAAGGTGTAAGTTTGATGTGAATAATAATTTTATGCCAACTGCTGTAAGTAGAGCACATCCTGCTGCTTTTATGCCTCTAATGGCACCTTGAACAGTTTTGTTTGTTTTGAATTTGTCTAAAACTCTAGCAACAATCGAAACTATTATGAATGATGGTAAAATTACGGCTGTTGTAGCAATCAGTGCTCCTAAAATTCCGGATGTTGTAAATCCCGCAAATGTTGCAACGTTTACCCCAACAGGACCAGGGGTAATTGAGGCTACTGCTAACATATCTGTTAATTGTTTTGAACTGTACCAGTGAAATTTATCTGCGATGTCATATAAAAATGGTAAAGTTGCATATCCCCCACCAAATGAGAATAACCCAACGTGGAAGAATTGTGCGAATAATTGTAAGTACAGATTATTCATTTACATTTCCTCCATTGTGTTTATCTTCTATTTTTTGCCAAATTATTCCAAAAACTAATGCCCCAATAATAATTAAAGCTAGTGGAACTTTTTGAGTTAGTGCTAAAGCTAGAGAAATTATGAAAACAATGTAGCTCAATTTGTCATTAACTGATTTTTTCCACATTTCTTTTACTGCTAAAAATAGTAATGTAATTACACCAATTCCAACACCCCAGAATATATGCTGAACTGTTGGTTTATCAATTAGTTCGTGCAAAATACTTGCAAGTAACACAATTGCCAAAAACGCAGGTAAAATCATCCCTAAAATTGCCGCAACTGCTCCACGAAATCCTAAAAGTTTTCTACCTGTAAAAATAGCGGTATTTGCTGCAATAATCCCAGGTAAAGATGCTCCGATTGCATAAAATTCGCAAAGCTCATCTGAAGTTATCCATTTTTTCTTTTCGACAAGTTCACTTGTTAATAGTGGTAGAATTACATATCCGCCACCAAGTAATAATGTGCCGACCTTGAAAAACGTTTTGAATATTGCGTAAAAACTTTTGTCCATAATTTAGGTATAGCATAAATTTTATAGAAGTTTATGAATGTAACGAACGTTAACAAATTTTTTATAAAAGGCAATTTCTAAGAATAAAAATACTTTATATATATGTAGTTATAGGTTAAGGTTAGTTTATCTTTGGAAAGGTTACAGTAATGACAGTAACACCAGTAGGATTAAATCAGAATGTATATGTAGGACAACAGAACGGTACAGTTCAAACAGTGCCTGTTCAAAATAATGCTCAAACAAAACAGCCGGTTCCAGTAGGGCAACCATACCCAAATGGTCAAAAAGTTCCAGTAGAACAACCATATCCAAATGGTCAACAATATCCGACTGGTCAATATCCACCTGTTCCAAATAATGGAAATTATCCTGTTTATTATCCAACTAATAATAATGGCTTGAATAATCTTCCTCAATCTCAAAATACTTATGATAAAGATATTATGATGAACGGAATTGACTTTGTAAAAGCTGCACAAGAAATTGGTTTGTATCCTGTTGATCCTCAAACTCAGCAAGTAGTTGTGCAAAATCCACAACAAACTCAAAATCCACAACAACCACAGCAACAACAACAGCCACAACAAGTTGTTGCTCAAAACCCTCAACAAGTTCAATCATTTACAGGCAATCCATTCGGTCAAGGACAACAAGTTGATGAAGGTTTAACAAATTATTTGGTTACTCCTGAAGAAGCAAAAGCAAAGGATGGTGCTGAAAAAAAGTTTAAGTTAGGACCAGCAATCGGTACTGCGGTAGGTTTTGCTGCTCCTTTTGTATGTAATAAAGCCAGACTTGGAAAATTCTTAACAAAAGATTTATTACTAAAAGTTCCGGTAGTATCTGCTGGCGGTTTATGTGTTGGCGGAATTACAGAAGGTTTAGTGGCTTCAGCTAAAAAGTTAGAAGCGAATAATGCGGAAGCTGATGTAACAGCTCCTGCAAAGATGGATGCTAAGGCTTAATTATAGCCTCAAATGATTTATGAATATATATATACCCCTATTAAATTTTTCACAAGCGGAATAATCTTCCGCTTTTATTTTTGCCTAAAATCTTCTAACGTAATAATTCCTGTCGTTTTGTAATTCTGATTTTGCTTGAGTAAGTTCAGGGTCTTCAAAGTTTCGGGTTAAAATTTTGGCAGCTTTTTCTCTGATTGTGTATTCCTGAACATCTTTTGAACGAAGAATGATTTGTTTCATATCTTCAAAATTCATCTTGTCATAAAATTCATAAATAGTTTCTAAGCACCAATATAATTTGAAAACTTCTTTATTAACTTTATATTTACCGTCTTGAAAATCAAATTGTTCAATTTTATCTAGCAAATCAAAAGATAATTTTGCTAAATTTTTGCAAAATTGTTCGCAAAATTCAGTGTCGTTTTTAAGGTTTGTAATAGCTGAAATCACGTTACGACAAATGTTAGCGTTAATATCAATTATTGCATCTAGGAACGTGTCATAATTATTTGAAACTTTAAAATACGGCAAATATTTTTCATCAGACATAAATTCATTTAAACGCATTGAAACTGCTTCTCTGATTTTTCCATCTTGTCCTGTAAGGTTTGCAACCAAAACGTCAGCATCTTGGATGGAGTTTATTCCTTCAAGTCTAAGTGCAGCAATTTGTTTTTGTACGATATTCCCGCTTTTTAGAAGATTAATAAGTTCATCGTGGGAATATTCTTCTTCGTACAATTTCAAGGCTTGTGTAAAATTTTCATCTAAAGTTTCATAATAACTATTATTCAAATTTTATTCCTCTTTGTGTCTGTACTGTTAATATAACACAAAGTAGAATGTTTTTTGATTCTTAAATCGATTAAATGTATGATATATAGTAAAGGTCTTTAGCTATAATAGTAGTAGGAGAATAATTATGGGTAATTTTATATCATTCATACAAGAAATATTCATGATGAAAGAAGATAATTCTGCAAAAGTTGGGCTTTCAGCTTTCAAAGAAGAGGTTTCAACTCCAGTTGAAAAGAAAGTGAAGACAAAAGCTCCAGCTCCTAAAGAATTAAAAATTTCAGAACTTATCAGAAAAGGCAGTTACTAAATACGTTTGTTTTTTTGATATGCCTGATAAACTTTGCCAAGTGTTGTTAAGGCATTTGTCTGAACAATTGTATTCAAATCATTTGTAGCTTCTGATAGTGGGATTATAAATTTTTCCAAATCACAATTACTTGTTTCTGTTAGTGTAGAAATACAAGTCAATGCGGAATTTCTTGTTACCCAATTTGTAGATTTTAGTGCGTTTATAATTTTATCCTGAAGAATATTTCCGTATCTGCAAATCCCTGAGATTGCGTTTTTGCGAATTGCGTCATTATCTTCTCCGATTTTATCAAACAAGATGTCAAAAGTTTGTTCTGTTGGAAATTCTGCTAGTGCTAGAATTGCCGCTGCGGCAACCGTTGAATTAGGGGATTCGACTTTGTCTAAAATAGATTCTAGTACAAGTTGAGAGTAATCGTATCCTGAACTTGTTTTTGTAGCTTTTGGGGTTGGTTTTGTGCCTTTTCTTCCGTCTGGTTGAACGTATGAAAATCCTGCTCTTACAATTGCATCTTTTGCTTCATCTAATGTTTCGTAACGCAACACATCAGACCCTAGTGGGTGTGGAATTTTTTGTACTACTGATTTATTCTTGTTTTTTAGTGGAATAGCGTTTACTGTGTAATATTCTTTTCCGTCTTTTTCTTCTTTTTTAATTGCGATGTATTGCATTATGTCCCCTCATAAAAAATATTTTTGTTTAATTGTGTGAAAAATTCATTATAAATTTCAGGTTCGTATGTTCTTAAAATTTTTGTTGGGCTTGATTTTACAAATGAATACCCGTCAGCATTTTGTAAAACTTTTTGCACAAATACAAATCTGACTTTGGTTTTGTTATCTTCTGTTGGAATAACACTAACGTTTGTATCAACAACAATAGTTTTATCGTGAAATTCGTTAGATAAACGTCTTGTTGGATCTGCAACGTGGTATGCAGTTGAGCCGTATGTAAAAACAGCGTATGTTGAAAGTGCTGCAAGTTTTAAGGATTCTCCCGCAACTCTTTTTTTATTTACGTGTTTTTTCTTGAATTGTTTTTGTGCTCTGATATAGCCAAGTTCAGGTTCGAATTCTTGGATAATAAAATCACTATCTTGTAGTGTTGTTGCAGCTGCAAGCATAACTTTTTGATTATCAGAAGTTTCAATAATTTGAGTTTCGACAACTCTTTGAGGATGTTCTGAAAGCAATTTTTTACCTCTTGCAAAAGTACAGTTGCAAGAAAGTGAAATAAATATTATTGCTAAAAGTGTTGTAATTGCTTTTTTCATCTTATTTGTGTTGTAAAATTATTGCTGTTTCTAATTTTTCGAAAAAGTCTGCATAGAATGTGTCTTCGTTCACGTCTTCAATAAATTGAGCGTTACCATACACGTTTAATAATTTACGTTTGAAGTTTACTCTGACTCTGATGGTTTCACCATATTCTGTTACATTTGCAGATGTTTCTAAAGTCGCAACTTTTACACCGTTAACGTTTAATCTGCCCTTTGACAGTCCAAATTCTTTTGAAATATCAACATCAGGATCAGAGGTGTCAAAATCTTTTGCCCCATAAATGAAACCTAATAATGGATTAGCATTATAAACCATAAAACCTTCATCTTGATAGACATTTAATAATGCTTTCATAACAGTTTGTTTGTCTGTTGCACGATATGTTCTTGTTTGAAATTGTCTTTTTTCAAGTTGGGTTAATGGTGTGATAACTTCTTCTTGGGTGCTTTTTTTAGCAAAACAAGGAAGTGCTAAACACATTAAAACCAAAACTAATAATATTCTTTTAATCATTCTCTACTCCTAAAAGCTATCTTAATTGCCTACATTATAGCAAATTTAGTGTGATTTTAAAATAGATTTTTGACTTTCTGTATCCAAATCGTTATATAAAAAGCATGAGGAAATGTTTTTTAATACTAGTATTATTCTTATTTTTCGCTGTGCCCGTATCGGCAAAAATTATTACAGGTGGGGTAGAAGTTTCAGTTGAACAAGCAAGAGAGGAGATATTTTCAGATTCTACCCCTAACCTTGATTTTGGACTTATAAGAGCTAATTTTTTTGACAATAACAGGGCTGAAAATATTACCACGCTTTTAAAAGGGATAACTGAATTAAAAGATAGAACCCTTGCCAAATTTTCGGATGGAAGTTACGGGGTGATTTATAAAGACAATCCGACAGATGTGTTTTATTATTCATTTGATGGGGTTTTAATTTATTATGACAAAAAAAGTTCTTTAACTTTTCCTTATAAAACCTACAAATACACTCCTTTAGGAAAACTTGTTAATACAAGTTTGAGGGTGTCAGATGAGGAGTCTTTTATTTTTGAAAACTCTGGAAAGTTGCTTGCTCATTGGGTTGGGCAGAATTGTTACGATGAAAATAATAATGTAATAATGACTCGTGAATTTTTAAAATAGTACAATTGTAACAAAAGGTTAACAATTACTACACATGTCCTAAAGTTTTTACAAGATATGCCGAATATATACTTGTAAGGAAACAAAGGGATAAGTCTAATGAGTCTAAATGTAAACTACAATTCATTATACAAAAACGGCATTGACACATCTATTTTAAAAGATGTTTCTAATGAAATTTTACGCCGTGCGGCTCAAAAAAATGCCCAATATGCGAATGCTTCAACTACTCATCATGTAAACGTTGCAAAAGCTCCAGAATTGGGTGTGGATTTATACCAAGGTAAAGTTGATGTAGCTGTTCAAAAACAAATCGCAATGAACAATGCTCTTCAATTCCAATTCAACGAAACAACAATCAATGCTATCAACGCTTTAAATTCTCAAGCAGCTATTGCTAAAAAAGTTGATGGTAAATATATGCCAGCAGTTAATGAAACAGTTACTGAAACTCAAAAAGCTACTGAAACAAATTCAGCATCACGTTTTATGAGTATCTTCACAGCTGCAACTGCTAAAGATAAACATGGTTCTAACCCATTCTATAATGGAGAACTTCTTCTTGCTAAATCTAATAAAGAAGAAACTACAACTTCTGAAACTGAATCATTAAAAAGTATTTTTGCGTAATTAACAGATTTCTCAATATAAAAAATTTTCCTTCCTTTTGTTTACAAGTTTACACTAGCCTCCTTTATGGAGGTTTTTTTTATATTTACCCCGTTGGTGGATTTTGAAATTTTATAAATAGGTTTAGTATGGTTTGTAATCAGTTGAAAGAAAGGGTGAGGTATTATGAGAAATAATATTTGGTTTGTTGTTGCGTGTGTTTTGGTATTTTGTGTAGGGTATAACATTAATGATGTTGCAATTTCTTTTCCAAGGTATAAAGTTGCGGTTATTGATATTCCTGAAGTTATGTCAAAATCAACTGAACTACAAGAGTTAAAACGTGCTCAAGATAAGGATATGGAAGAGTTAAATATTCTTATTTCAAAAGCTCAAAATGAATTGATTAACGAACAAAACAGATCTAAATTTGCTCAAAAAGAAGCTGAATATAGAAAACAAATTGAAACTAAGAAAAAAGATATTGACAATAAATATGCTACAAGATTGGTAAAAATCAATGAAAATATCAAGACTTTAATTTCAAAAGAAGCGAAAAAAGCCAACTATAATTTGGTTCTCCCAACCGGTATGGTGATTTCAGGTGGCGAAGATATTACAGCTTCTGTTTTAAAGAATATGAAATAATCTATGCAAGACTTGCCGCATTATAAGAACTTCTGACAAGCGGCCCGATTTGATGACGGGTTATTCCGACTGATGTGGCAAGTTCTTTTAGCTCTTCGTATTCTTCAGGTTTATAGTATTTTGCAACAGGTAGATGTTCTTTTGATGGTTGAATATATTGACCAACTGTTAAGATATCACAGTTTACGGAGTGTAAATCTTCCATTGTTTCTTTGATTTGTTCAATAGTTTCGCCAAGTCCAATCATCATACCTGATTTTGTTTCGATGTCGCTATTTTCTTTTATGTATTTTAAGACTGCAAGTGAATTGTCATAATTCCCTTGTGGTCTTGCGGTTTTGAATAATGCTTTAACTGTTTCAATATTGTGATTGAATACATCTGGATGAGCTTTAATAATAACATCTAAGGCTTCTTTTTGATTTTTGAAATCAGGTGTTAAAATTTCAATTTTAACATCAGGTGTAAGTTTTCTGATTTCATAAATACACTGAGCAAAGTGTTCAGCACCGCCATCAGGCAAATCATCTCTTGTAACAGATGTGATTACCGCATATTTTAAACCTAAATCCTTAACTGCTTTTGCAATATGTTGTGGTTCTAATGGATCAAGCGGTTCGGGTTTTTGACAAGAAATATTACAATATCTGCAATTTCTTGTGCAAACGTTTCCCATGATTAAAAATGTTGCGGTGTTTTTTGTATAACATTCGTTTTTGTTAGGGCAACGTGCGTTTTCACAAACCGTGTTAAGACAGTTGTGTTTTAAGATTCTTCTTACATTTCTTGTTGTATCTGTATCAATTATTGGTCTTTTTAAATAATCTGGTAATCTTTCACGCATTTTTATCCCCTTTTTCGTTTTAATATAATTATATAACAAATTTTTTCATGTTTGATTTTTATACAAATACGTTATATAAATATATTATCAATACAATCATAATAGGAGCAATTCAATGAAAAAATTAGCATTATTAGTAGCAGTAATCTCATTCACAGCAATTTCAACAGTTGCGGCTGAACCATTATTGTTAGAACCATTAAGCCCATCAATTTTATCAACTATGCCAACAACATCAAAAACAACAACTGATGCAAATGGTGTTCAAGTTACAGTTGGTAAAGAAGGTGTTGAAGCAAATTATGCAACAACAAGTCAAATGAATTCAAACATGGTTCCTCAAAACGCTGCTGCAAAAGGTCAACCAGTTCCTGAAAAACGTAACCCAAGAGTTAGAATTCAAACAAAACAAGGTACTCAAGGCAACACTCAATGGAACGCTGGTGGCAGAGGTCATAAAACATTCTTCTAAGAAGAAGTTAAAAGTCAGAAATAAAAAACTCTCCGTATTGGAGAGTTTTTTTATTTTGTTAAATTGTCATAATGTTGGTTATAAAATTCTGCAAATCTGTCTTCTAAAATAGCTTTTCGACATTCTTTTGCAAAATTTATCAAGAAATGAATATTGTGAATTGATAATAGAGTTGAAGCTGTTGCTTCTTGGCATCTCCAAAGGTGTCTGATGTATGCTCTTGAGTGATTTCTACAAGCATAACACTGACAACCCTCTACAAGTGGTGCTTTATCATCTTCGTATTGTTTGTTTTTGATGTTGCGTTTACCTTCCCAAGTGAAGAATGAACCGTGGCGGGCATTTCTTGTTGGAAGTACGCAGTCAAACATATCAATTCCACGTTTAATTCCGTCTAATAAGTCTTCAGGTGTTCCTACACCCATCAGGTATCTAGGTTTATTTTCAGGAAGAAGTGGAGCGGTAAATTCAACAAATTTATTCATAACATCTTTTGGTTCCCCAACACTTAAGCCGCCAATAGCGTAGCCTACGGCATCGAATGTTGAGATAACTCTTGCACTTTCTTCTCTTAAGTCTTCATAAAATGCACCTTGAACAATTGGGAAAAGTGCTTGTTTTGGGTTTGTCTTAGCTTTAAAACATCTTTCAAGCCATCTGTGTGTGCGTTCCATAGCCGCTTTTGCTGTTTTGTAATCGCAAGGGTATGGTGCACATTCATCAAATGCCATAATAATATCCGCACCGATATCTTGTTGAATTTCCATTGAAACTTCAGGTGAGATGAAGTGTTTTGTTCCGTCTTTTGGATCTCTGAATTCAACACCATCTTCTGTAATTTTTCTTAAGTGAGCAAGTGAAAATACTTGGAATCCGCCTGAATCTGTTAAAACAGGTTTATCCCAATTCATCCAGCCGTGAATTCCTCCAAAATTTCTTATTCTTTTTGTTCCGGCTCTCAAGTACAAGTGATAAGAGTTAGACAAAATAATTTGTGCTTGTGTATCTCTGATTTGATCACAAGTTAAAGATTTTACAGATGAATTTGTACCAACAGGCATAAAAATTGGTGTTTCAATTTCGCCGTGAGGAGTTTTCAAAAGTCCGGCTCTTGCTCCAGTTTCTTTATCTTTGTGTAAAAGTTCGTAATTAAAATAATCTTTTTCGTTCATAAGTTGATTATAACATGAATAAATTTTGCATTAAAAAAGAGTGAGATTATCCCACTCTTTTAATTTTATTTAGCTTATTCCCAAAAATGGACTAATCAGCATCTAAACTTTCGATTACAAGTTCAGACATGCATTTACCTTCTGGGAAAAGTTCGTTTTCATTGAAGTAAATTGCGATTTCTCTTTCTGCACTTTCAGGTGAATCAGAACCGTGAACAACGTTATATTCCATAACTTGTGCAAAGTCAGCTCTAATTGTGCCCATATCAGCTTTGTTTGGATCTGTGCAACCCATCATATGTCTTGCACCTGCTACAACTCCATAACCTTGGATTACCATAGCAACGATTGGACCACTTTGAATATATCTGATAAGTCTTGGGTAGAAAGGTTTGCCTTCGTGTTCAGCATAATGAGCTTTTGCTTGTTCGTCAGAAACTCTAATCATTTTAAGCCCAATAACTTTGTAACCTTTAGTTTCAAATCTTTTTACAATTTCACCAATAAGACCTCTTTGAACAGCATCAGGTTTTACTGCAATAAAGGTTCTTTCTTCTGTGTGCATAATAAATCTCCTTTTTTAAACGTATAAGTCGATTATAGCATAGATTTTACTTTTTGACCAGTTTTAAAGGTCTAAATATTCAAAGCAAGGATAGTTAGGGTTTCCGTTAAAGGTCCTTTCAGCTTCGATAAGAGCGTTTTTGAACAATTCATTTAGTGGGATTTCACATCCGTTATGTAAAACTTTTGTTTTTTGTAAATCTTTTAAAACGGCAAAGCCTTGTTCCCCTGCTCCAATATATGGGTCTATTGTGCAGGTAAATGTGCGATTAGGCTCTATCGGGTTTGAATTTTTATCAAGTAAATTTTCGCCGTTGATAGATATTTGAATGATTTTGTATTCTTTATTTCTCAAATGTTTTCCTTGAATACTCATATTTTGAGAGCATTGTAGGAATTTTTGGTTTCCTCTGTCTTTGTGCATTCTAAAAACGGTTGTGTTTTCAAAAACTTCTTTTAATTGTGCTGAAGTTATTTCGATTTTCTCAATGGTTGATTCTGCACAAATAACTTGGTCAATGTCGTATTTTGTGATAAATTCACTGTCTTCTAACCTCATCGGATACATTGTAAAACCTGTTGAATGGAATGCAATATCTGTATTCCCAGCTTTTCTCATAGCATCAGATATAAATGTTCCAAGAGGGCAAGCATCAGAATATTTTTTTGTTAAATTTAATACTCTTTTTGCAATAGGTGTTTTAAGGTTAGTTGCTTTTTCATATTCAAGAATTGGCTTTTCAAATTCTTGAGTAAATGAGAATTTATTCACTTCAATTTGTTCAATGTTTTCAATAGTCTTACCAAAATCCATTTTGAACAAAGTTCTTGCAAATGATAATGGATAGAAAATATTGTTTTCATAATCTGGAACGATTGGAGAGTGTTCGTGTCCACCGATTATTAAATCGATTTCTGGAGCAAAGTCTTTCAAAGCTTTGCTATAAGTGTACCAGTGATGATTTAGGACAATAATTTTGTCATAATCTTCATTGATAGTTTTGATTAAATTATCATAACTTTCTTCTGCTGAAATCAAGTCATAACCAAACTTTTTGGCACAAGAATTGTTTAAGCAAAATCCTGTAATCAGGACTTTTTGATTATCAAGTTCTATAATTTTATGAGTGTCAATCCAGTTAGGTTTTTCTTGAGTTTTTGAATCAAGAATATTTGCACAAATCATATGAATTTCTGCGTTTTCAAATTTTTTGATTGTGTTTTTTAGATATTCAAAATCGCTTTTCTTAAATCCAAAATCGTTATTGCCAAGAGTTAAGAATATTTGTGCTTGAGGTAAGAGTTCTTTAATTTTTAAATACGCATTGACAGATAAATTTTTATCATAAATTCCTTTGAAAATATCTCCTGCATCAAGAACTAAGAATTTATCATTATTGCTTTTTTCAAGTTGATAAATCCCGCTAAGCAATTGACTTAGGTTTCTACTTTCTTGATGAGAATCTGTTAGTGCATAAATTCTTGTCATATCCAACCTCTAACATACAAAATACCAAAATAATATGATATAATCAATTTATGAACGAAAAGTTAAAAGAAAGTTTGAAACTTTTACCATCATTACCTGGTTGTTATATTTATTTCAACGCTAACAATGAGGTGATTTACGTTGGGAAAGCTAAGATTTTAAAGCGTCGTGTTATGTCGTATTTCAATCGTAAAAATCACGATAGTGTTAAAGTAAATATTTTAGTTTCTCAAATTGATCATTTGGAATACATCATTACAAATACTGAAGTAGAAGCACTTATTCTGGAAGATCATTTAATAAAAAAACACAAACCGAAATATAATATTTTATTAAAAGATGATAAAAAATATCCGTATTTTCTTATTACAAATGAGGATTTCCCAAGGATTTCAATTGTTCGTAAGCGTAATATGAACCCTGAAAAAGGTCGTTATTATGGACCTTATACGGATATTAGAGCAATGCATTCAACTTTGGATTTTCTTAAAAAGATTTTCCCGTTGAAACAATGTAAAACCCCAAAATTCAAATCAAGACCTTGTTTGTATTACCACATTGGAAAATGTCTTGCACCTTGTCAAAACTTGGTTACAAGTGAAGAGTATAAGGCTATTGTTCAACAAGCTGAGATGTTTCTGTCAGGTAAACAGTCAGAATTATTAAAACAATTGATGGCTCAAATTCAAAAGTATTCTGATACTCAGCAGTATGAAAAAGCAGCAAGGCTTCGTGATAGTTATTTGGATTTGCAAAAGACTTTAGAAAAGCAAAAAGTTGTGTATGAAAATACCAAACTTAATGAGGATGTTATCTCACTTCTTCACGAAGATGGTATTTTGGCAATTGTTATTATGATGATTAGAGAAGGTCGTTTGATTGATAAAAAAGACTTTACTTATGAAGTTGAAGAAGATGACAAAACAGAATTTTTTGCAACATTTTTCAAAGAATATTACAACACTTTATCATTGGAATTTCCTGACAGAATTGTTTCTAATGAATTAGAAGCGGTTGGGGATAAGGCTTTGTATGAAGAATGGTTGAATATAATTTCAAATAAAAAAGTTAAAATCAGCTATGGTAAATCAGCCCAAGGGAAAGAACTTCAAAGTCTTGCGGATAAAAATTGTAAAGTAGTTTTAGATAATGCTAAACTTTCCAAAATGTCTAAAATTAGAGAAGATTTTAATAATATTGGGTCTTATTTGAAAGAAAAATTGAAATTAAATAATTTCCCATACAGAATGGAATGTTATGATATTTCGCATATTCAAGGGACAAATACTGTTGCGTCAATGGTTACTTTTGTGAATGGTCTAAGCAAAAAGTCTGATTATAAAAAGTTCAAAATAAAATCAACTGAGGGGAAACCTGATGACTTTTTATCAATGAAAGAGGTTTTGACAAGACGACTTTCAAGGCTTGGTGAAAAAGGTTGGGAAAAACCTGACTTAATCATAATTGATGGTGGTAAAGGTCAATTATCAAGTGTTATGCAAATTGTTGAAGAAATGGGGGTAACAGGTATTGATTTTGTCAGTTTGGCAAAAAGAGAAGAAGAAGTTTTCTTGCCAAATCAGTCTAAATCAATTCTTTTACCAAGAGAATCAAGTGCTTTATTTTTGTTCCAACGTATAAGAGATGAGGCTCACAGGTTTGCGATTACATATCATAGAAAATTACGTTCAAAAAGTGCAATAAGTGAAGACAAAAAATAAGGTACCTTTTGGGTACCTCATTTTTTTGTTATTTTCTTCTAAACATTGATTTGATGTAATCTTGTAAACCTTTTTTAACGTTTTCAACTGATTCAGGTGCATTTTCGTCTTCTTCTTCAGTTGTGATTTTGTGTTCTAAGGTTTCTTCAACTGCCATTAGTTCTTCGCCTTCTTCTTGAGGTGCTTCATCACCTAAGTAAGGGATTTCGTTAGGAAGAACATCATCAATTGTTTTTGGACGTTGTGTTTTCTTACGAGGAGCATCAGCTTTAGCTTCATCAGATTCACCTTCCATGGAGATAGATTTTTGTTCATCTTCTGCTTTGATCAGGTCAAACATAGCAAGGTTGATTTCTTTAAGGTCAGAAATAATGTTACTTCCGCCTAACCATTTTCTAACGTATTTTTCATCAGGACCTAAACCACCATCTGTTTTTGTACCATCTGCGATATTGAATGTTGCTTCTGAAATACCGATGCAGATAATAACGTGTGGATAGTGAATTTTAGTATCCATTTTTAATTTCAGATTGTTGTACTTTGTGATGTTCATGTTTGTTTGGTTGTGAGCATCTTGTTGAGATCTGATGATGTACTGTTGCAATTTGCTTGCCATTTCATGAAGTGTTTTCATAGTTTGAATCCTCTATATTTATTATAAATTAATTTTCTAATTATTTAAACTGTGGATCGGTGCAGGGATTCTACCACCACGTTTAACAAAACCTGTCGATGATAAAGTATTAACAGGCATGATAGGTGCTTCGCCTAACAATCCGCCATAAGAAATTTTATCACCAACATCTTTTCCGTGAGCCGGAATAATTCTTACCGCTGTTGTTTTCTTGTTAATCATACCAATTGCCATTTCATCGGCAATAATTCCTGCAATTGTATCTGCTGGAGTTTTCCCTGGGATTGCAATCATATCAAGTCCAACAGAGCAAACTGATGTCATAGCTTCTAATTTATCAAATGTTAAACATCCTACTGTTGCAGCTTCAATCATACCAGCATCTTCTGATACAGGAATGAATGCTCCTGATAATCCGCCAACGTGAGAACTTGCCATAATTCCACCTTTTTTAACAGCGTCATTAAGCATAGCAAGTGCAGCAGTTGTACCGTGTGCTCCAGCATGTTCTAAGCCCATAGCTTGGAAAATCCCTGCAACGCTATCCCCTGGTGCCGGAGTAGGTGCTAATGATAAATCAATTACACCGAAAGGAATATCAAGTCTTTGTGCTAATTTTCTTCCGATAAGTTCACCTGTTGAAGTGATTTTGAATGCGATTTCTTTAATTTTGTTTGCAAGTTCGCTCATATCTGCATCTTTTGGTAAGGCTTCCACTGCGGCTCTAACTACACCAGGTCCTGAAACCCCAACGTTTAATGCACATTCAGGTTCACCCATTCCGCAGAAAGCTCCTGCCATAAATGGGTTATCCCCAGGAACGTTACAGAAAACTACAAGTTTTGCCGCCCCGATACCATCTCTATCTGCTGTTATTTCTGCTGCTTTTTTGATAATTTCTGACATTTTTAAAACAGCGTCCATATTGATACCTGCTTTTGATGATGCAAGGTTGATTGATGAACAAACTCTTTCTGTGGTTGCAAGTGCTTCAGGAATACTTTCGATTAAAAGATTGTCCCCTTTTGTGCAACCTTTTTCAACTAATGCTGAAAAACCACCAATAAAATTTACCCCAACTTCTTGGGCTGCTTTATCTAAAGTTTGAGCAATTTTTACATAATCAGGATTTTTGCAAGATTCTCCGATAAATGAAATAGGAGTAACTGCAATTCTTTTGTTGATAATTGGAATAGAATATTCGTCAGCTAATTCATCGGCATATTCTACTAGGTTTTTTGCATATTTTTTTATCTTGTTGTAAATCTTTTCACATACTGTGTCAGTGTCTTCTGCTATACAATCTCTAAGGCTTAATGCTAGTGTTACAGTCCTGATGTCAAGATTGTACAAGCGAATCATATTCATTGTTTCAATAATATTATTTGTATCTATCATTTTTTTAATCCCAATGCTGTGGAAACATCCCAGCTTTTCACTTTTAACTTTAATTCTACACGACGGCTTTTGTCGTAATCTTCTACCCCGTTTACTAAAACAGGTTCGTTGAAACTTTTACCTTCTACAACAACGATTTTTCTGAATTGTTCAGAGTATTTTGGATCGTAATTTGTTGAGAACATATATTCTGTTACTGCGTGTGCACGTTTTAAACTCAACTCCATATTTTTTAGGAATTGTTCTTCTTTTGTATTCAAGCCTGCAAATGTTTGTGAGTCTGTGTGCCCTTGAATTATAATAAATTCGATTTGTTCGGCTAATTCTTTATCCGCAAAAATTGATTCAATATAAATTGGTGCAATTTTATCTAACAGTTTTTTACCATTATCAGATAATACATAACTGTTTAATTCAAAAAGTTCAACATCTGATATTTTTAAATCCCCAGTCATTTTATCAATTTCAACTTGAATGTCTTCACTATCAAGATGTCCGCCAATTTTTTCTGCTTCAAATTTAGAGCTAATTTTTTCAGAAACTTCCATCTGGATTTTTTGTTGTTGAACTGTCTGTTGTGAAAATCCAGTCATAGCAAGTACGAATAATGTAATGAAGATAATTGCCAAACCTAGCAAAAGATCGGCCATTGTTACCCAAAAGATATTGCCTTCACCTTCACTGCTATTCGAATGTCCTCTAAATTTTATACCCATACTTTCCTTTAGAATAACTCATCTACTACGTCAGAATTTTTCTTTTCTTTTAATGACTCTTTAAGTTGTTTGTTTAATTGGTTTAATCCGAAGATTAAGTTTTCAAGATATGGAACCAAGTTTGTTGCCATACTTGTATTAAATGCAGTCTTGAATTGAACCGGAATATCAGACATAACATTTGTTGTTGTGTTATTAGAAATTTTTGATTCTCTTAGTAATTCATACAAGAATTTTTCTGCGGAAATACTTGCAAATAATCCACCCATAATTTCTTGAATTCTTCCTAGTGGAGTTTTGCATAATTTGTTATACATAATTTTTTCAATCAATAAATAAATTAATGATGAACCTACCGCAATAACGGAAACTAACGCAGCAGTCTGCATGTTAACCATAAATCCTGAAACTGAAGCAATTGTTTTTTCTTGAGTTGAAAAGTCAATTCTACCGAATGCGATTGCAATATTCAAGAAAGTGAACAACGGACCAAAACCTGTCAAAATTGTAGGAATTGTTTGTGTCATCTTGTAGTTAAATTTAGATGTAACCAAAGATTCTTCATTGAAAAAGTACAAAGGATCTGATGTTGTTTGTACGTTTTGTACAGTTGAAGACACATCTTTGTATTTCATATCTTGATCGTTTGATTTAAGAGCAATTGATTCAGAGAAAACTAGAGTATTTTTGAATTCTGACCAAATTGCTGAAACATATGGATTTTGTAGCATCCAAGAATCTATTTCTTTAAATCTGAAGTTTAAATCATTTTTCTTAAAGTTTTCCATATATAAGATGATAGCTTTTAGGTTTTTTCCTACCATTGCATATTTTGAAAAACAATAGATAGTAGAAGCCAAAAAAGTTATCAATACTACTAAAATAGGGATATCTGTTATTATTTTTACGAAATTCATTCCAAAACTCTCCATTCCTTGAGAGAATTGTAGCACATTTTCCCCGTGGTGGCAACGTTATTTCAATATAAATTTTAGACCTTCGTGTAAGTATTTCCCGATTAAAATTAATACAAAACTTGCAATTAAGTCGTAAATAATTTTTAAACCACTTTGAGCTGTAATCCAACCCCAAATGAACATACTTCCTGATTGTTTGATTAGTGCAATGAAAATCATATATAAAATTCCGCAAATATGAATTGTGAAAACCCCAACTAGTGTTGCTTTAATCATATCTAAGAATGAATATTTATCCAAAAGTCTTCCTGCAATGGCTAATGCGGGGATGTAAGCTAAAATATACCCAAACCCGTATTCTCCAAAGTATTTTATACCGCCGCCAAGTGCAAATACAGGGATAAAAAATAATCCAAGAATCAAGTATATCATTACGCTGGTTATAGCCATTCTTCTGCCTAATAATGAGCAAATAAACATTATAACAGGTATTTGTGGGATAAATGGCATCGCAAATACGAAATTTTCCATTGATAAATTTTTATTCGTAAACAAATCTATTGGAATAATGTAATGTTTTAGATTTATGTTGATGAACGTAGAAGCAATAATCAGTAATGTGCAAAAAATAATTACGACAAAATTAATCAGAGGGATTTTAACTTTCCTCTTCTTTTTGTCGATTCGGGTCATTTTTGGTATTAAAACTTCTGAGCTCATTGTATATTTATTTTGCCTTCTAAATTTTTAATTGTTTCGGTGTATTTTTCTTTGAATTCATCAAAGAAAATATTTTTTGTCCACATTATTAACGCATCTTCATTGTTGTCTTGGTAGTAACCTTTTCTTGTTCCAAATGAAGAAAATCCATATTTTGAGTATAGGTTTATGGCAGGTTCGTTGCTCACTCTTACTTCTAAAGTTATGTATTTGATTTTTTCTTTATAACAATCATCAATAATTCTTTTCAAAAGAGCTTCAGCGTATTTTCTGCGTCTATACTCTGGTGAGATTGCGATTGTTGTGATGTGTGCTTCTTCTAAGATGTGCCAACATCCAGCATACCCTGCCAATTTGCCGTCAGGAGTGTGTAATGCGTAATACCTTGCAAGTTCGTTGCTTATTTCGCCAATGAAAGATTCTCTTGACCAATGGTGGTCGCCATATGCAGATTGTTCAATCTGGATTACGCCATCTACATCTTCCGGAGTCATTCTATTTATCAATACTGTGTCGATATTTGTTTGCATAATTCTATGTTAGCACGAGCCCATGTGCCTTGCAATAATTTTAAAAAATATAACGCAAATGATGTAATTTATTTAATTAATAATTTGCACATTAGAACAACTTAATAAAAATTTACAAACATGGTAAAAAGATTATTTTTAAAGGTTTTATGGCAAACCCTTATAATAGTGGTTGTGTTGTATTTTTAATTAAACAATATTTAAAAATGTTTATTAAGAACCCTTAAAAACCTTTTGAAATTGCTTGCAAACAAATATTTTGCAAGTAGAATTAAAATATCCCATGATTGTGGGTAGTTTTACAAAGCCGAAAAATGAGGAATATATGGCAAAAGACGTAATAGAATTAGAAGGTACGATTGTTGAATCAATGCCGAATGCTATGTTCAAAGTTAAATTAGAAAATGGACATGAAATATTAGCTCACATTTCAGGCAAAATTAGAAAGAATTTCATCAGAATTTTGCCAGGTGACAAAGTAAAAGTCGAAATGACACCATATGACTTAACAAAAGGTCGTATTACATTCAGACTTAAGTAACACAAAATCTCACGTACAAACAAATATATAAAGGAAAAGACAAATGAAAGTAAGATCATCAGTTAAAAAAATTTGCGATAAATGCAAATGTATCAAAAGAAAAGGAAGAATCGCAGTTATCTGTGAAAACCCTAAACACAAACAAAGACAAGGCTAGATTTTGCGTAGGGTGATGTGAACGAAGTGAACAAACCCGAAGATGCACGGAACGTAATGAGCCAAGTTTTACGAAGGAAAACATAGCGAATGATAGTGAAGTGTAAAGCAATAATCTAGAAATTAACCCAGCTGAACTTGCGAGCTAAACGGCAGGTGGTGAGGAAGTATTTAAGCCTCATAAACAAAAAAATCTAACAACAAGAAAAGGAGAAAAATAAATGGCAAGACTAGTAGGGGTAGATCTACCTCGTAACAAAAGAATGGAAATCGCATTAACTTATATTTATGGTATTGGACCAACTAGAGCTAAAAAAATCTTAGCTGCTACTGGTATCTCACCAGATTTAAGAACAGACGACCTAACTGAAGAAGATATTAGATTACTTCGTAACGAATTATCTAACTACAACATCGAAGGTGACTTAAGACGTGAAATCACAATGAACATCAAACGTCTTCAAGAAATCGGTTCATTCAGAGGTATGCGTCACAAACGTAAACTTCCATGCCGCGGTCAAAGAACAAAAACAAATGCTAGAACTCAACGCGGTAAAAAAACTGGCCCAGTTTCTAAAAAGAAATAAGACCTAATTAAGTTAAAGTATATTAATTAATAAAGATAAAGTAACAAGATAAAGGAAATAGAAATGGCAAGACCACAAAAAACTAAGAAAAAAGAAAAGAAAAACGTATTGCAAGGTGTTGTACATATTCAATCAACATTCAACAATACAATCGTAACATCTACTGATACTCAAGGTAATGCTATTGCTTGGGCAACAGCTGGTGCTTCTGGGTTCAAAGGTGCTAGAAAAGGTACTCCATTCGCAGCTCAATCTGCTGCTGAATTGGTTGCTAAAAAATCAATTGATCAAGGTATGAAAAAAGTTGAAGTTCATATCAAAGGACCTGGTTCAGGTAGAGAAACTGCAATCAGAGCAATCCAAGCTGCTGGTTTAGAAATTACTCTTATTAAAGACGTAACTCCTATCCCTCACAACGGATGCCGTCCACCTAAAAAACGTCGTGTATAATGCACGGCTACAAGTTGCGTAACGCAGCTTAGTTAGTGAAAGTAATAGGCGGGGGCTTGCGAATTAGTCCAAACGCAAACCATAGATGCCCCGCACAAGAAAAGGAGAAATTAAAAAATGTCAAGATATACAGGACCAACTAATAAATTATTTAGAAATAAAAAGGTAAAAGATTTGTCAAATAGAAAATTAACATCTTCTATGAGACAAACTGCTTCAGGCCAACACGGTGCAGTTAGAAAAAAACTTTCTGAATATGCTCTTCACTTGGCTGAAAAACAAAAAATCAGATTCACATACTTAGTAAGTGAAAAACAATTCGTAAGATACTACAACGAAGCTGCTAGAAGAAGTGGCGTTACAGGTACAATTCTTTTACAATTATTAGAATCAAGACTTGATAACATCTTATTCAGAGCTGGTTTCGGTATCACTCGTAAACAAACTAGACAAATTGTTAACCACGGTCACGTACTTGTTAACGGTAGAAAGGTAGATATTCCTTCATACTTAGTTAAAGCAGGTGATGTGGTAACAGTTAAAGCAAGAAGCTCAAAATACTTAAACGATGTAATTGGTATGATCGATATGGCTTGTGCTCCAGCTTGGATGACAATCGATAAAGATGCATTAAAAATTACATTTGACAGAATTCCTGAAAGAGAAGAATTAGATCCGGAAATCAAGGAACAACTTGTAATCGAATATTATTCTAAGTAGGAATTGTAAGTAGTAAGCATTAGCTTATATAACTAGCAATTAAGTAGAGTATAACTAGGAGAAAAAAGAATGGAATTAAAAATTAAATGTGTTAATACAGCAACAAGTTCTGACGGTTCACAATATGGTAAATTTGTAATCGAACCATTAGAAAGAGGATTCGGTACTACAATTGGTAACTCTCTAAGACGTGTATTATTATCAAGTCTAGAAGGTACAGCAGTTACAAGTGCAAGAATTGAAGGTATTACTCACGAATATACTGCAATTCCTGGTGTTTTAGAAGACGTAATTGACGTTATGTTAAACTTGAAAGGTTTAGTTGTAAAAACTGACTCTAAAGATTCTCAACACTTAAGAATTGACGTTGATAAACCTGGTCCTGTATTGGCAAGTGATATTCAATTACCTGCTGGTGTTAAAGTTGTTAACCCAGACTGGTTAATTTGTACAGTTGCTGATGGCGGTTCATTCCACGCTGATATAATCGTTGATTCAGGTAAAGGTTATGTTCCAAATGATGTTCCAAGAGATGCAAAAGATGCTTCAATCGATGTATTACCTATCGATGCAACATTTATGCCAATCAAGAGAGTTAGCTACAACGTAGAAAGCGCTCGTGTTGGTGATGCATTAGACTTCGATAAATTAACTCTAGAAATCTGGTCAAACGGATCTGTTGATGTACAAAATGCTTTATCTCAAGCATCAAACTTACTAATCGAACACTTTATGCAAATCGCTTCAATTACTGGTCAACCAGTAGTTACTCCGGTTGCACAAATTGTTGATGAAGTTGCTGTTGAAGAAGAAGCTCCTACAATGACAATCGAAGAATTAGAATTGTCAGTTAGAGCTTACAACTGCTTGAAAAGAGCAAGCATCAATTCTATGGCTGAATTATTGAAAAAATCAGAACATGATTTATTAAATATTAAAAACTTCGGTAAAAAGTCATCTGACGAAGTTATCGAAAGATTACACCACTTCGGTTTAGACTTAGCTCCAAGCCCAGTGGAAGAAGATTTAATCGGTTAATTCGATTAATTCAAGGTAAATACAATTAATTAATTAGTAAAGGATAAAAAAATGAGACACCAAACAAAAAAACATACGCTTGGTAAGGCGCAAGATCAAAGAAAGGCTTTATTGCGTTCTTTGGCTACTGAGCTTTTTGTGCACGGTGAAATCACAACAACTATGGCTAGAGCAAAAGCTTTAAAACCATATGCTGAAAAGATTATCACTCTTGCTAAAAAAGGCGACCTTCACTCAATCCGCCAAGCTGCTAGATATATCTATAACAAAGAAACTGGCAAATTTATGGACTTGGCTTCTGGTGAAGTATTTGAAACTCCACAAGCTGATAAAAAATTAGCTTCACAAACAGTTCTTAGAAAATTGTTCGTAATTATCGGTAAACAATACTCTGAGAAAAAAGGTGGATACACTAGAATCTATCACTTACCACCAAGACGTGGTGACGCTACTGAAATGGCACTTATCCAATTGGTGTAGTTTCAGATGCGATACGCTTTTCAGGTTCAGTACATAGGTAAAAACTATGCTGGAAGTCAAATTCAGTTTGAAAATGGCGAACAAATAGAAACACCAACCGTACAAGGTGAACTAGAAAAAGCACTTAGCACATTGATATTAAGCGGGCGTGATGCCGCAGGTAGCACTCCCGCAAAATATAAAAGACCGATTAAGGCAATTTTTTCCGGAAGAACGGATAAAGGTGTTAATTCACTTGGTCAAGTAGCTCATTTTGACACAGATGAAACGATTGTTGCTTCAAAGTTTCTCTATCAGATAAATGAAATTCTACCTGATGATATATCTGTTACTGACTTAAGGGAAGTTGATGAATCGTTTCACGCTCAAAAATCTGCAAAAAAACGTCATTACAGGTTTGAATTTATAAACAGACGTTGTAAAAACGCTTTTGACGGGGATTTGATGAGGGTGAAATATCCTACAGATGTTGAAAGAATGCAAAAATCTTTAAATTATTTGTTAGGTGAACATGATTTTTCAAGTTTCAAGAGTTCCGGAACGCTAAACCCAAGCAAAATTTGCATTATATATGAAGCGAAAGTTTCGAAGGTCGAAGACAAAGTGATTATTGATATTGTAGGAAATAGATTTCTTTATAATATGGTAAGAACAATTGTCGGGACTCTTCTAGAAATAGAAGGGCACAATTTAGAACCTGAACATATGAAATATGTTTTGGATTCACAAGACCGCTCAAAGGCGGGAAGAACAGTTGATCCTCACGGATTAACTTTAATGAAAGTAATGTATTAATTAATAAACGGAGAAATGCAATGAAAACATATTCAGCAAAACCTCTAGAAGTAGAAAGAAAATGGTATGTAATCGACGCAGAAGGCGAAACTTTAGGCCGTCTAGCAGTTCGTGTTGCTAACATTTTAAGAGGTAAAAACAAACCTGAATACACTCCACACGTTGATACAGGTGATTTCGTTATCGTTATCAACGCTAGCAAAGTTGTAGAAGTCGGAGGCCAAGCGGTCTTA
>JAZSDA010000068.1:0-3127 GCA_045530955.1 Candidatus Gastranaerophilaceae bacterium | reverse complement strand
ATGTCTGTGGCCTTAACGAATTTTCCATTTTTGCTTCTTGTCCATTTTCTAGTTCTGGTCTTATTAGTGTATTTTCTTCCATTTTTCGTCCTTCTTTCATATTAAATTATTGATTGTAAAAAAATTATAAATGTTCCTATTTTAGGTATTTTAAATTTATATTTTCCCCCGCAAATTTATTTTTGTTCGGTTTTATATTATAGTAATAAATAATATTAAAGGAGCCAAAATGAAATTAAATAGTATAACCCCGGCAATAACAAAAGATGTTAGCTTAGATGCTTTAGCAAAAAAAGCTCAAGAAGTTACTGATGTGATTACTGAACGTATTTCAACACCTCAGGTAACTCCAAGGATTTCTGCAGCTAGAGTCAATTTAGAATTGAATGCAGAACATATGTCACCAAATGATTATATTGTTGCAAGAAGTTATATTGCAGGTCTAGAAATGGAAGAATTAATTGCTTCAGAAATGAAGATGTTTAAATAAAATTAGTTAATAAAAAGGGGCGGTTTCAAATTTTGAAACCGCCCCTTTTTTAGCTTTTGCTAATTATTCATTTACTTGTTCTTATTTACGTGTAGGAATTCTCATACCGTAGAAAGATCTGATAACGAATATCAACGCAATTACTAGGAATACTGCACCAACGATTGGAGCAATTTTTCTAAATGATTCATTGATAGCAATTTCCATTGCTAACAAACCAAATAGAGTTGTGAACTTAATAATTGGGTTCATTGCAACTGATGAAGTATCTTTGAATGGGTCGCCAACTGTATCACCAACAACTGTTGCTTCATGAAGTGGAGTACCTTTTTCTTTTAAGTCAACTTCAACAATTTTCTTAGCGTTATCCCAACATCCGCCAGCGTTAGCCATAAATACAGCTTGGAATAAACCAAATACTGCAATAGCAATCAAGTAGCTTACAAAGAATGAAACTGCTAATTGAGATTTTTCGCCTGGAGCTGATAAACAAGCTAGAGCCAATGCAAATGTGAATAATGCGATAAAGATATTTACCATACCTTTTTGAGCATATTGAGTACAAATTTTAACAACTTCTTTTGAATTTGCAACGTTTGCACTTTTTTCATCAGCATCACCAAGTTTGATGTTTTCTTTAATATATTCAACAGCTTGGTATGCACCTGTTGTTACAGCTTGCATAGAAGCACCTGAGAACCAGTAAATTACCGCACCACCTGTTAGTAAACCTAACAATGTGTATGGGTTAAGTAGGTTCAAAATTGATTCAGGTTGAATACCTAAAGTATTTTGGATAACTAAGATTAGTGAGAAAATCATAGTTGTAGCACCAACAACCGCTGTACCAATAAGAACTGGTTTAGAAGTTGCTTTGAATGTGTTACCTGCACCATCATTTTCTTCTAAGTATTGTTTAGCGTTGTCAAAGTCAGCATCGAAACCATATTGTTCTTTGATTTGCCCTTTAACATCAGGAATTTCTTCGATTAAAGATAATTCATATACTGATTGAGCGTTATCTGTAACTGGACCATATGAGTCAACAGCAATTGTTACAGGACCCATACCCAAGAAACCGAAAGCTACCAAACCGAAAGCAAATACTGACGGATAAATCATTAAGCCTTCTTCTCCAGATGGGATGAAAGTACTTGCAACATAAGCTAACGCCATAAGTAATACGATTACCATACCAATCCAGAAACCTGAATAGTTACCAGATACGATACCTGATAGAATTGTTAAAGATGAACCACCTTCTCTAGAGGCAGTAACAACTTCTTCTGTGTGTTTAGCTTTTGGTGAAGTGAATATCTTAGTAAATTCTGGGATTAGGGCTGCACCTAAAGTACCGCAAGAAATGATACAAGATAATACTAGCCAAATATTGTTACCCATATCGCTTAATAACCAGTAGCTTACGCCAAATGTCATAGCGATAGATAGGATAGATGTAATCCATACAAGTCTTGTTAATGGAGCTTCAAAGTCAAATTTTTCTACACGTGGAGCGTAAACAAATCTGTCCCAAAGTCCGTTAATCCAGTATGCAACTACTGAAGTTACAATCATTAAGAATCTCATAACGAAAATCCAAGCTAATAATTGAACTTGGTTTTCTTGACCCATAACAGCTAATAAGATGAAACTTACTAAAGCAACACCAGTTACACCGTATGTTTCAAAACCGTCAGCTGTCGGTCCGATAGAATCACCAGCATTATCACCTGTACAGTCAGCAATTACGCCAGGGTTACGTGGATCATCTTCTTTAATCCCGAATTGGATTTTCATTAAGTCTGAACCGATATCAGCGATTTTTGTGAAGATACCACCAGCTACACGAAGAGCTGAAGCACCTAAAGATTCACCGATTGCAAAACCGATAAAACATGCCCCTGCAATTTCACCAGGAACGAATAATAAAATTGTAAGCATCATGATAAGTTCAACAGATACTAACAATACACCAATACTCATACCTGCTTTTAGAGGGATGTTCATTGTATTTAATGGGTTACCTTTTAATGCTGCAAATGCTGTTCTTGAGTTAGCTAAAGTGTTCATTCTGATACCGAACCAAGCAACAGCATAAGAACCTAAAATACCAATTACTGACCAAGCTAAAATTGTTAATACGCCTTTAGCTCCCATATGGTTTAGGTATCCGAAGTAAAACGCAATACATAAACCAATTAAAACTTCTAAAACTAAAAGGAATTTACCTTGTTGTACCAAGTAAGTTTTACAAGTTTCAAAAATTGTATTACCAACATTGTTCATTACTTCATGAACGTCTAATTTTTTGATTTTTAAGAACTCAATAAGCCCAAAAATCAAACCGGCTACAGAAATTCCAAGACCAATCAAAAGAAGTGTATAGCTATCTTTTGAAATCGATTGGATACTAGGAACAACTAAGTCGGCTTCACTTGCAAACGCAGGTGAAATACCAAGAATCATTACCAAGTCGGAGGCCAAGCGGTCTTAGGAAGACAATAGAGAGTGACAACTCCTTGGCTCACAGAACGACATGGCTACGATCCGACTTTATCTTTTGAAATCGATTGGATACTAGGAACAACTAAGTCGGCTTCACTTGCAAACGCAGGTGAAATACCAAGAATCATTACC
>JAZSDA010000036.1:0-32274 GCA_045530955.1 Candidatus Gastranaerophilaceae bacterium | reverse complement strand
GCAAGTCGGCGGATAGTGCCACAGAAATGAAGACTGCCGATGGATTTATATAATCACAGGCGATGGTGCAACGGTGAGTTAAGAGCTTCACCGGCGAAATTGGAAGATTTCGGCCAGGTAAACCCATGTCGGATGCAAGGTTGAGTTCAGGGCTATAAAGGTTGTTCGCCGACCTGAGAAAGAACCGCTAGAGCTTTGGAGTAATCCAAAGACCAGACAGATGATTATCTAAAACAGAACACGGCTTACGGGCTGCTTTATTAATTTAAAAGACGAACTTTTACAGTTCGTCTTTTTTAGGTTATAATAAACCATAGAAAGAGGGATTTATGAAAAAAGGTTTATTTATAACATTTGAAGGTGCTGATGGTTGCGGCAAAACAACACAGCTTAACTTGCTTAAAGACTATTTAGAAAATAATGGTTATGAAGTTGTTCTAACACGTGAACCGGGTGGAAAAGGCTTGGGTGAAAAAGTTAGAGAGATTTTATTAAATTATGATGGTGAAGTTTCAAATCGTTGTGAATCATTTTTATTTTTAGCCGACAGAGCTCAAAATATAGATATTATTGTAAATCCTGCAATTGAACAGGGTAAAATCGTACTTTGCGACAGACACACAGACAGTTCAGTTGCTTATCAAGGTTATGGCAGAGGGCTTGATATCAATCAAATTAATACCTTGAACAACCTTGCTACAAACAACAAAAAACCTGATTTGACTTTAGTTTTTGATGTCGATATCGAAACATCTATGCAAAGAGTCGGAAACGAAAAAGACAGAATGGAAAGTGCAGGAAAAGAATTTTTTAACCGTGTAAGAAATGGTTATTTAGAACTTGCAAAACAAGAACCTGACAGAATTAAAGTAATTGATTCTACAAAATCTATTCAAGAAGTTCAAAAAGATGTACTGGAAATTATTAAAACAAAATTAAACTAACAAAAATAATAATGTTCAGACTTCTAATATATGAAGGTGAATTATGTACATATCCCCAATAAATCAAAATTATAATCCAAACTTTCAGGCTTATGAAAAAACTTTTGTAATAATTAAGCCTGATGCAGTTAAACGTAATCTTGAAACAACCATCCTTAACAAGATTAAAGAATCAGGATTGGAAGTACTTGATGAATGGTATGGTATTGCCCCAAGAAAAATGGTTGAGGGAAATTATATTCAATATAAAGAAAAACCTTTCTTTCAAGAGTGGATTGATTTTATGATGTCAGGAAGATTAAGAGCAATCGTTTTAGGCGGAGATGATGCAATAGACAAAGCTTGCACCATAAAAAAAGAAATTCGCAACGAATATGCACCAAACGAAAAAAGATTAAATCTTATTCACTGCTCTGATGATGTTGAAGAAGCAAGAAAAGAAATTGCAAACTTTTTAGATACTAAAGTTTAAAATTCTGAGACAAATTGTTGATTAGCAAATTTTGGTTCGTAATCGTTCAACTGCGAATATTCAATTCCTGATGCTACAAAATCTGCATTTGCTCCGTAATCATCACCCATTCGTTTTTTTGTCCAACCACGTTCTGCATATAAAGATTTAACATTATCTGAAAATAATTCATTATTGTTTTCAGCATAAGCAATCAATGCATTATAAGATGTTAGAGCATCTGTATATTCTTCCATTAAATAATACATATACGCTTGATCACTGGCAATATAAAATTGGTTTTTAAAATCATCATTTTTCAATGAAGATAACAAATCCGAATATTCTTGAATAATGGTTTCTGGCATATTATTTTCAATTTTAAATATAGATTTTATCCAAAGCATTTGTGATTCTTGTAATACAGACATTTTCTTTTTAGTTACATACTCATTAAAAATATCTACAGCTTCTTGAGATGTACTCATTTTCTTTTGAAGATATAACAAATTCGCAAATCTTGTATAATCATGTTTTGAAAACTTCTTACCAGAAATTTCTAAAACAGTTTTGTAATCTTTTAAAGCACCCTCATAATCTTTTGACATAAAACGGGCATACGCTCTTAAGTCATAAACTTTCTCATTTTTTGGATATAAAGCAAAATAAGTATTTGCGGTTGATACAGCTTGTTTAAAATGATTTCGCTTAGAACTTAATTGGAATTTCAAAACTCCAATCATTATCAAAGACGGCACAAAAAATAAAACAATCGCAATTAAACACGCAACAACTCTTGATGTAAAAACTGACACATAAGAATCATATTTTTCTTGAGAAATTGGTGGAGTGAATTCTGTTGCTTCATAATTCCCAAAATGAGTTAATAAATATTCTCTATATAAATAAGAACAAAAAAGTCTTGCTAATGTGATTATACCAATCCATAAAACTTCAAACATCAAAAGTGCAAGAAGTGAAAATTTCATATGGATAAAAATAAAATACAAAATTACAGGAGTTAAAAAATAAATCCATTTTAATTTTCTATCCAAGTCAAAACGATACTCTAATGCTTTTCCAACATTAACTTTCGGAATAGATGTTTTATATAAATTACCTGTTTCTGAAAACAAACAGTAATTTCTAAAAACGCAATTTCCCTCTTTATCAACGTAATATAATAACGGACTACTTATAACTTGTAATAATTTTTTCAACATAACACCAACAATATATTTTATATCTGTAAAATTACTTACTTATCTCAACTTTTTTATCAAAATTATAAACATCAGTTGAAATATTTAGATTTTCTTTAATATCGATAACATCCAATCCTTTAAAATTATAAATAACATTAATTCTATCAGGATTATTTGCATATTCTTTTGCCATAATCGCACCTAAAATTGCCTCCAAATGCGACATTGGCATCATATTAACAGGTAATTCTTCAAAGCCCCACTCATATTTCAACGCTTCTTGCAAAAACTTACAATCAGCAGGTGATCTGTCTTTATAACAAGAATTTAAGTGTAAACTCTGTCTTGTCATATAAATATCAAATCTTGAAACCTGAATACCTTTTTCAACCAATTCTTTCAAATATTCTGAACCCCTTGTTGATTGACGTTGAGTCCAGTTATCACGATTTGGCATATTTTTATTTGTTGAAACCAATTGATAAGGCTTTGATAAAACTCTCCACTTACCCTCTAACATTGTTCTATCTGACGGTACAGATACACAGATTTTAGAATTTTTTAATGATGAAAAATTTTCAAAAAAGAAAATAACATCACTCATTTTATATAACTTATCTAAAAGAATAATCTTATTATTTTCATCAATAACAGCAACCCCTGAATCCATACTAGAACCAGCTGCTAAAGATAAACCTACATAATAATTCATTCAACTCTCCTACTTCATTAATTTAGTTGTAATTAATGGTCCGTCATCAGTCGCAATAACAGTATGTTCAAAGTGTGCAGATGGTTTACCGTCTTTTGTACTTACAGTCCAGTCATCTTCTTCAACAATTACATCATCACAACCTAAATTTAACATTGGTTCAATTGCAATCGCAATATTTGGTCTGATAAGTGTATTATCACCAACACTATAATTAAATAAGAATGGATCTTCGTGCATTTCATGACCTACACCGTGACCACCGTATTGACGAACAATTCCATAACCTTCACGCTTTGCAACAGATTCAATTGCTTTTGAAATATCATCCAAAACATTACCAGGACGCATTTTTTCAATACCTGCAAATAATGATTCTTCTGTAACTTTTAATAATTTTTCCACTTCAGGTGCAATTTTACCAACAGCATATGACCAAGCACTATCACCTACCATACCACCATAAGTTGCACCAACATCAATCGCAATAATATCTCCCTCTTTTAAAATAACTTTTTCAGAAGGGATACCATGAACGACTTGTTCATTTATTGATGTACAAATACATCCAGGAAATCCGTGATATCCCAAAAATGTCGGAATTGCACGATTTTCTTTAATTACTTGCATCGCAATATTATCTAATTCTTTTGTAGAAATTCCAGGTTCTACAACCTCTTTCATTTTTTGATGAACAAGAGCAACAATGTGTCCTGCATGGCACATTCGCTTAATTTCATCTCTTGATTTTTTATGAATCATAATTCTCCTACCCTTAATCAAAATATTATCACAAAATACCAGTCAAAATCAAATATTGAAACAATTTTTATTTTACATCTGACTTCTTTTGTACTAAAATATTTTCACAGATTAATAAATTAATAGATTAAGAGGGAAAATAAATGCAAGTATCTTTAAATTGGATAAACGAATTCGTTGATTTATCAAACGTGGAAACATCTCAAATTGCTCACGAACTTACTATGAGCGGGTTAGAAGTTGAAGGTTGGGAAGACGTTAAACCAATGTTTACCAATATAAAAACAGTTAAAATCGAAAAAATCGATAACCATCCAAATTCAGACAGATTACACTTAGTTACAGTAAACAACGGAACAGAATTAAGAACAGTTGTTTGTGGAGCTCAAAATATTCAAGAAGGTCAAATCGTACCTTACGCAAGTGTTGGTTCACAAGTTTTAGACAGAAAAACTGGTGAAATGTTTACTCTTACACCTGCGGTTATCCGTGGAGTTGAATCTCAAGGTATGTTATGTTCATCAGATGAACTTGGCGTTTCTGAACGTGGCTATCAAGAGGAAGATGGTATTTTAATCTTAAACAGAATTTTTCCTAATGTTGGCTTAGGCGAAGATGTAAAAGACGTTTTAGGCTTTGAAAAAGATACAGTAATCGAAGTTGCACCAACTGCAAACAGAGGTGATCAAATGTCAGTTATCGGTGTTGCTAGAGAACTTAGTGCATTATTTAATACCCCTCTTAAATTAAATAATGTTGAATACACAAAAGATTTAACAACTGATGAATTCAAAGTTGAAATTAAAGATAAAGATGTTTGTAAATACTACTCAATCGCAGTTTTGAAAAACATCAAAATTAAACCATCACCTGATTGGATGCAAAAAAGACTTATCGCATCAGGCGTTCGTGCTATCAACAACGTAGTTGATATTACAAACTATGTAATGTTAGAATATGGTTGCCCATTACACGCATTTGATTTTGATAAATTAGATGGTTACTTATGCGTAAGACGTGCAGTTGAGGGTGAAAAACTTGTAACTTTAGACGAAGTTGAAAGAACATTAACAACTGATTCTGTACTTATTGCAACAGAAAAAGAAGGTGTTTGCTTAGGCGGTGTATTTGGCGGTGCTAACTCTGAAATCGACAACAACACAACTTCAATCGCTTTAGAAGCAGCATACTTTACACCAGCAACAAACAGAAAATCTGCACGTTCTGCAGGATACAGAAGTGAGGCTTCTGCAAGATTTGAACGTGGTATTGATATTGAATCAGTAAAACCAGCTTTAATGAGAGCTATGCAATTATTAGTTCAATATGCTGATGCTGAAGTTATTGGTTTAGTTGAAGATGGTGAAAATAAACTTGAACCTTTACACATCACACTTCGTTATAATCAAGTGAAGAGAATTTTAGGTTGTGAAATTTCAGCAGAAAGATGCAACAACATCTTAGAAAACTTAGGCTTTGAAAAACTAGGTGGAAACGATGCTGCCGCAAAATTTGCAGTGCCAAGTTTCAGAGCATATGATGTTACAAGAGAAATCGATTTGATTGAAGAAATTGCAAGAATTAATGGTTATGATAAAATCGCACCAACTCTTCCAAACAAATCTCAAACTCCAACAATTACACTTGCTGAAAGAGTAATCAAAAGAGTTCACGAATTGATGTTATCAGCAGGTTTAAATGAAATTCAAACAAGCTCTTTAATCGGCAAATCTATGCTTGATAGATACAGAATGTCATTTGATGAAGAGAATGCTGTAAAAGTTCAAAACCCTGCAAGTGAAGAATACTCAATGCTTCGTCAAACATTGGCAGCAAGCGTTCTTAATTGTATGAAATATAACTTTGACAATGGTCAAAAAACATTCTGGGCATATGAAATCGGAAGAACTTATAAAAAAGTATCTGAAGCTGATGAAAAATTCTCAGGTGTAAAAGAAACTCAAGTTCTTGAAGGTGTTTTAACTGGTGAAGTTCAAAACTCAAAATGGCAAACACCTGCAAAAACTGACTTCTTCACAGTAAAAGGTATTGTTGAAAACTTACTTGAAGATTTAGAAATCACAAGAAGAATTAAAATTGTTCCATTTGAAGAAACTGAATTGGTAAACACTCACAAAATATTCCACCCATACAGAACTGCAGTTATTATGCTATTGGGTAAAAAATTAGAACCTATCGGATATTTTGGTCAAATTCACCCAACACTTCAAGAAAAATTGAAATTAAATCAAGACGCATTCTTGTTCAAAGTTGATTTAGATCAAGTGATTGCGGCAGTAAAAGAAACTACTCCAAGATTTAAACACTTGCCACAATATCCTGAAGTTAGACGTGATTTGGCGTTCATTATCAACGATACAGTTTCTGCTGATGATATCCAAAAAGTTATCAAAAGCGGCGTAAAACAAAACATCTTCAAAGGTTCTGAAATTTTTGACGTTTACCAAGGTGAACACGTTGAAGAAGGTTTCAAAAGTGTTGCTTTCAGAATTAAAATGCAAGATGAAACTGCAACTTTAACTGATGAAATTATTGAACAACAAATGACATCTGTTAGAGAAAAACTTCAAAAAGCATACGCTCAAATTTCATTCAGGGAGTAATTCTATGAAAAAAATATTGTTATTCTTCGTATTAACAGTTATGAGTTTTTTAATGATAGGTTTCAATATTGAAACTTATTCAAAAGATATCATGCCTGTTCGCTCAGAATTAAATCAAACACGCACAATTGGTTTATACCAAATTGGAGATGATGTTCAGATTTACAAAGAGCCAAGCGAAGAATCCCAAATTTTGTATAGAGTACGTTGGAATAATGATGAATTTTTTCCAACAGAAATTGGTGCTGAAAACTTTTTTGTTGTATTTTTGCCAAACAAATCATTAGAACTTGTTGCGGTTACTGATATGACAGAAGATTGGATTGAAATCGTATATGATGATTCAACTGGCAAAACAGGCTGGATAAAAATGGATGATCCATATAAATTTATGACTTGGATTAATTTTTATAACACTTATGGCAAAAAATACGGTCTAAAAATCCTTGGCGGAGCCCCAAATTCTTGCAAAGATATTAAGGCTTCAACTGAAGATTTAGCAAAAACAATTTCAACAATAAATCATCCAACAAAAATAAAATTAAATGTAATAAGAGGAAACTGGGCATTAGTTAGTGTAATGGATATGGATAAAACACCAAAAACTGGATACGTTAGATGGCGTTCAGATGATGGTATTCGCTACTTCTTCCCAGCAATAAAATAAGTTTTAGATTATTGGGTTTCACCCAACTTACACACTATATACGCAAATTTATCAAATTCCACCGACCATTGGTAGCATAATACCCCGTCCGGCGAGGACAAAAAGAAAGGTTAGATAAAATCTAACCTTGGAAATTTCATTAACCGAATTAACATATTACCCCTTAAGCTTGTATATTAGCGGTGAACTTTGTGAATGCGCCACCGTTATTTTTGAAAATTATATCCTTATTTGAATTAATCTCAGGAATTACTGTTGAAGTTGTTACCACTTGTTGACTTGGATTGTTGTCTTTATTTCTTGGTGCAACTTCGTATGATTTAATTGAACGTTTACCTGTTAAACGTTGCATAAATGTATAGTATTTTTTCTTAAATCCAGTAGAATTTTCTCGTTCAGTTTCAGCTGCAATCAATTCATCTCTTGTATGTTTTGCAAGTGGTTTACCAACTGATGATCTTGTAAGCATTTCACCTAACGTTGTATTAGTTATTGTAATCCAGCTCATACCAAGAAGTGATGCGTTGTATTGGTTTCTGAATGTTGAGTTGAACAAGTCAATCAATAATGTTTGATAGAACAATCTTGAACCTTCTTGTACAAATCTTTCTTTGAACTTAGTTTCAGCACCGTGTTTATCATTACCGTTTGACTTCAACATAACCATATTATAGTTATCTGTCATCAAGAACCAAATTGTTGCGGCTGTTGCTGCTGTTTTTGCTAAATTTGACAATTCAGCATTTGATACACTTGATAATGAATCTACGTTAAATGCTTTTAATAAATTCACTTGAATATAATCTTTTAATTGAGCTTCTGTGATTTTACCTGATGCTAATTTTTCTGCTTGTTTAGAAATTTTATCAAAACTTCTAGCTAAAGCATCAATATCTTTCGGACCACCTTTTGGTTTTGCTTTTCTAAATACGCTCATCAATTTTTCATCAATCATCCAATATGGAAGTGTAACTGTATTCCAAGCAAATTTGAATGGAGCAATTACAAAGTTCACTAAAGGTTTAATACCTTTATCTTTCATACCCATATCAATATATTGTTTACCATCTGCAGAAGTTTTTAATGCTGCTTTACCAACTTTTTCATATTTATCCGCAAGTTCATTAAATCCATTTTTACGTAATGCATCTACTACTGCGTCAAATTTCTTAGTATCAACGTGATAAACTTCAGATGTTAATCTCTTATATAATTGAGTAAATGGTCTGTAAATTACTTTATCTTCAAAAGTTTTAACTGCATTTTCTAAATTCAAATCTTTAATACCAAGTTTTGCAAATTTTTCTGCATCTTTTGCTTGAAGATTTTCAAAATATTTTAATGCAGCTTTTTGAATTGCAGGAATATGTTTGAATCCTTTGATACCATAACCAATAGCTAAAACACTTGCTCCGGCTTTCATTAAAGTATCAAATGATAATAATGGTTTTTGTAATTTTTCTTTTTCTTTATCTTGTTCAGTTTGAGGAGCACCTGTTGAAGAAATTTGTTTTGATTCAACAACCGGTTTGATTTTTGCTTCCGGATTATGTAATCTTTCGTTTTCTGCTCTTGCTTCTTCAGGTGTTAATTTTTTGATATGTTTTCCGTTTGATAAACGAGAAAACATTTCTGTTACTAACACTGTTGTACCTGTCATTAGTACAATACCGAACTTTGATTTATTAATGAATTTTTGGAACGCACCCATCGTGATTAAAGTTAAATAACCACTTGTTAAAATTCTGATTGTTTCTTGTTTAAATCTTGTTTTATGTTCTTTTTTAGCAGCTTCGTCATCATCATCCATCATTCTTGATAGGTTGTAAGCATCGTTTGCTAAGAAAATTGCAGGTGGTAAACCTGATACTAATCTGTTTAATGCTCTTTCGTGTTTTGTATCATAGTTACCTGATTTAGGATCAAACATTTTTAATTCACTTTGGAAAATACTTGAACCCATTTTTTCATCAACTTTACTTGTAACTTCTGCAATTACATCTTCTGATAATTCAGAAACTTTTTTGCCTAATTCTTTTGCTTTAGCTTCTAAAGCTGACTCAATTTTTACATCTCTATATGTAATTAAACCTGTTAAAGAGTTTACTTTAGCATCAATTTTTGAACGTTGTCTGATATTTCTGAAGAACGGTTTTGCTAAAACATCATCTGACCAACCTTTCAAGAAAGGAACTTTACCTAACATTTCAACAATACCGTTTAGCATATCACCAGGTAATATTTTGAATGGATAAATTATACCATCCCAAGCTAAGTGAGGAATTGTTTTCTTAAAGATTATAATTTTATCCCCATCAACTTTTATCAAACTACCTGTTCTATCAGCATGCTTAACTGTAATATCCTCTAAAAGATCTCTTCCCATACTACCAACATATTTGTCAGCGAATTTCAGGAACTCTTCTTTAGAATAAACTTTAGCTAACTGCCTATAACCTAAAGAAAGACCTTTAAAACTTAAATCTGAATGATTTACTTTTAAAGGTCTCTTAATATCTTGATTATTATTAATATTTGAATAGAAATTTGAGGATAGATGGGCCATGGTATTTGGGGACATGTACGCCTCCTTGTACTTATTCTCTATTCGAAATTTTGTCGCACTATTTACTAACATTTTCACACACCCGTTTTTGAGTATTTTCATTCATACTAAAACAAAAAGCAAGTAAATTTTGCTAAAATTTTACTTAATTTAACAATTGGTGATAATACATATAAATAAACGATTTACTATTTTACAAGAGGGAAATTATAATGTATAATAAGGATTATAGAGAGGTTTTATGTTGAGTCGGGAAAATAAAACAGATGTAATTATCGTTGGTGCAGGACCTGCTGGGATTGCTTGTGGGATAACACTTGCACGTGCAGGAAAAGAAGTTGTAATAATTGAGCGTGGATTATTTGCAGGAAGCAAAAATGTTTTTGGCGGAGCAATTTATACAAAACCAACTTTAGAAATTTTCCCAAATTTTGAAACAGAAGCACCTGTTGAAAGACGCAATATTGAACACAATTTTGCAATTCTGGGCGAAAAAGATTCAACAACAATTACTTATAAAAAAGATGACAACACAAGTTATTCTGTAATTCGTGGAAAATTTGATCGCTGGGCAGCTGAAGAAGCCAGAAAAGCTGGAGCATACATTGTTGAAGAAACAGTTGTGCGTAAACTTATCAAAGAAGATGACAAAATTGTTGGTGTTAAAACAGAATTGGAAGAATTTTACGCTGATGTTGTAATTTTAGCTGATGGCGTAAACTCTCTTCTTGCAAAACAAATCGGACTAAGAAAAGATATCCAAACAAAAGATGTCGCACTTAGTGTTAAAGAAGTTATCAAACTTGATAAAGAAACAATTAACCAAAGGTTTAGACTAAAAGATGATGAGGGTTCAATTGTTGAAATTTTTGGCGGCCCGATGCTTGGCATGCTTGGTTTAGGGTTTATGTACACAAACAAAGACTCTGTAACAATCGGACTTGGTGTAACTCTAAACGAACTAGTTGAAGAGGGTTTAAAACCTTACGATATTTTAGAAAAACTTAAACAACACCCAACAATTGCACCACTAATTGAAGGTGGAACAATCAAAGAATATTCCGCTCACCTTATTCCAGAAGGCGGCTATAAAGCAATCCCGCAACTTTGCGATAATGGAGTTGTAATTGTAGGTGATGCTGCAATGCTTGTTAATAACTTACACTGGGAAGGTACAAACCTTGCAATGATTAGTGGTAAACTTGCAGCAGAAACGGTTCTTGAAGCATTTGAGAAAAAAGATTTTTCAAAAACAACGCTTTCTAATTACGAAACAAAATTGAAAAAATCTTTCGTTCTTAAAGACATGGAAACTTACAAAGATTTAATGGATGTAATGCATTCTCGCAAAAAAGCATTTTTATCTTATTACATGAAGAAAATTAATGCATTTTTTGAAATGTTTACATCTGTTGACGGCGTTCCTAAAAAAGAAAACTATCACAAATTTATTAAAAGTATCTTTACAGATAGAAAAATTACAGAACTATTCAAAGATGCTTGGGCAATTATCAAATTATTATGGAGTATTTTGCTATGAGTTTAGATAAAAAATTATACACATTAAAATACTCACCTGATACAGAATCTCATTTAAGACCTGATAAGGAAAAATGTAAAACTTGCAAATCAAAAAACTGCACCTATATTTGTCCTGCACAAGTTTACGAATGGGACGAAGAAAGACAAGAAGTAATCGTAAACTACGAAAACTGTCTTGAATGTGGAGCATGCAGAATTGCCTGCGAAAAACAATCAATCGACTGGAAATACCCAAAAGGCACAAAAGGGGTAACCTTCAAACAAGGCTAGGGGTAAATTATATCATACCCCCCTACCTACGACAGAGGGTTGAGGTGAGAGAACATCACCAAACAAATTGTCCATAAACACTTTCAAAAAATTAAATAATTAAGAATAAAAAGGAGACACAGTATGAAAGAAGAATACTCAAATCAGTACAGACGTTGGTACGACAAAGACCCAGTTCTATCTGAAGCAGTAAAAACTTTGGAAGAAACTGATGACCAAACACAAATTCGTGTTGCACTAAACTTAATCAAAATTATCATCGAACACAACATTGAAGATGAAAAATTTGAAGCTGTTGATGATATTATTTCAGCGGTAGGCTCAGGCTTAGATGATAACCGTCGTGGTCGTTGGTATGATATCGACACAACACTAAGAACTGCAATGAACATGCTACAAAATTGCCCAGCAGATACACAAAAAGTTATCGCAAAAGAAATGGCACAAATGGTAGTTGCTCAAATCAAAAAAGACGAAGACGAAGACGAAGAATAGGGGTTAAATTGCCCACAACAAAAAATAAAAACATTGAAACCGTACAGAAAAAATCTGTGCGGTTTTTTACATAATTTCCTTTAAATATAGGATATCCTCATGATATGTTTTGGAGTATCATAAAAGTATGGAAAACTATGACCAAATCGAAGAAGATAAAGAGTTAAAAACTGTCGGATTAGAACTAATGTTTCTAACCCCAGAAAAGTGTTCCTCACCTGACGGAATTACAGCAGTTGAGTTAGCAAAATTGGTCGGGCTTCCAGCTGAAACAGTTAAGAAAAAACTAAACATTCTAAAAGAAAAAGAAATCGTAAAAGTTAAAGGAATTAATCCAAAATATTGGAAGTTTAACGAATACAATTTTCAAAGAATGGACGAAAATGACGAAATTTTTAGACTCTTATGTAGTTTTGATGACGTCGATTTTGACAAATATTTTTCTTATTAAATATAAGAAACATACTATATAAAAATCCCCAAAGTTATGATACAATAAGAAAAACGCTAGTAGTGAAGGAGCAAAACTTAATGACATCAAGTACAAACCAATTTCTAAAACCCCTAACAACCCAAACTAACAGTAAGGGTAATCTTGAAATTGGTGGCTGTGATGTTGTTGAATTAGCTGAAAAATATTCAACTCCGCTTTATGTTGTTGATGAAAAAACTCTTCGCTCAATTTGCCAAGATTATAAAAAAGCATTCGCAAAATATCCAAAAACAAACATGATGTACGCATCAAAAGCACTTTGCACATCAGCAATCGCAACAATTTTAGCTGACGAAGGTTTTGGATTTGATACAGTTTCAGGTGGCGAATTTTATACAGTTTACAAATCTGGCGTTGATATGGCAAAAGTTCTATTCAACGGTAACAACAAATCATATGATGAATTAACTCTAGCCTTAGAAGTTGGGGTTGGTAGAATTTCTGTTGATAACTTCTTTGAACTTGCTTTACTAAACGAAATCGCACAAAGCAAGGGAATTGTTGCAGATGCACTATTAAGAATTACCCCAGGAATTGAATGCCACACTCACGAATACATTCAAACAGGTCATTTGGATTCTAAATTCGGTTTTGATTTAACTCAAATTGATGAAGCAATCGAACTTATCCAAAATGAATATAAAAATATCAAAATCCACGGGCTTCACGCTCACATCGGATCACAAATTTTTGAAACAAGTATCTTCCCTGATGAAATCGAAATTATGGCAAGAGAAATTTCAAGAATTAACGAAAAATTTAATTTAGAACTTCACGAAATCAATATCGGTGGAGGCTTAGGTGTAAAATACACTGAAGCTGATGTTCCACCGTCAACCTATGAAATCGCAGAATTAATCATCAATAAATTACACGAAGTTTCTGAAAAATATAATATTGAACCACCAACACTATTTATCGAACCTGGTAGAAGTATAATTTCAACATCAGGCATAACACTTTACACAGTTGGCAGTTCAAAACAAGTTCCACACGGAACAAAATACGTTGCAATCGATGGCGGTATGGCGGATAACCCACGTCCATCAATGTATCAAGCTGAATATAGTGCAGAAGTTGCAAACAAAAAAGAAACAACTGATACTGAATTAGTTACTATTGCCGGAAGATTTTGTGAATCTGGTGATATTTTGATTAAAAATATTGAACTTCCAAAACTGGAAGAGGGCGATATTTTATGTGTTTATAATACAGGTGCTTATAACTATTCAATGGCATCAAATTACAATAGAGTACAAAGACCTGCAATGGTTCTTGTAAATAATTCACAGTCTGATATTATTATTAATAGAGAGACATTAGAAGATTTGGTTTCGCACGATTTAATTCCTGATAGGTTGAAAAAATGATTGAAGATTTATTAATGTTATTTCAAAATTTCATTGGCAATTGGCACATCTACATCAAAGATACTTTTGGGTGGAAAAATATCTTTGAAATTTTTATTATCGCAGCAGTTTTGATAATTTTTTATAAGAAATTTATCAAAAATACAAACTCTGAAAAATTCGTAAAAGGTGCAATTGTACTTGTTTTCATGTGGTTAGCAAGTGAAATTTTGGTAGCATTAGATTTAACAATTTTAGGGGTATTTATCCGCACAATTGTTAGCTTGATTGCATTAAGTTTAATCGTTATTTTCCAACCTGAATTGAGAAGATTTTTGGGCTATCTTGGTCAAATGGACTTTTTCAAAAGATGGTTTGAAAGTGATAAAGATAAAGATGCAAACAAAGCAATTGACGTTATAAAAGAAATTATTGAAGCAGTAAAATATCTATCAAAATCTCACACAGGTGCTTTAATAGTTTTCCAAAATGATTTAAGCAACACATATCACGATGTTGGAACAATGCTTAATGCTGACGTTTCAACAGAATTGTTATTAACTATTTTCCATGAAAACACACCACTTCACGATGGGGCTGTTGTAATCAATGGTACAAAAATTATTTCCGCAGGCGTATTATTACCATTAACAGACGACCCTAAACTTAGCTGGAAATACGGTACCCGCCACAGAGCAGCTATTGGTATGACAGAATCAAGCAACGCTGCATGCCTTGTTGTTTCCGAAGAAACTGGTGATGTTTCTGTTACTTTAGATGGTTCATTAAAAAAATATGACGATATTCCGACTTTGAAAAATGATTTAGAAAATATTTTAGGATACAAAAATATCGAACAACCTGAGAAAAAATCTATTTTCAATTTAGAAAAATTAATTACCATCAATAAAGACAGGAAATAAGAATGACAAAACAACCAAAGAAAAAAAGAACCGTTTTCAAGTTATTAAAAAGTTTATTTTTCATCACTATTGGGGCTTTTATAACAGCGTTCGCACTTGAATCGTTCTTATTACCAAACAAAGTTATTGATGGCGGTATTATTGGTATTTCTATGATTGTAAACCAATTAACTCATTGGAATTTAGGTTTACTTATTATCATCCTAAACGCTCCTTTTATTTTATTAGCACTAAAAAAAATGGGGAAAATGTTTGTATTTTTAACAGCTTACGCCAACATTATTTTGGCAGTTGCATTAAACATCTTTCACCATTACAAAGTTACAGATGATATCACTCTAGCAACTGTATTTGGTGGTATTGTTTTAGGTATTGGGGTTGGACTTATACTTAAGAATGAATCTTCACTTGATGGAACAGAAATTTTATCACTATTAGTTTCAAAAAAATTCGGATGTTCTGTTGGTGAATTTATTATGGGGATAAACATTTTTATATATCTTGCAGCAGGAAAAGTTTTCAGCTGGGAAAGTGCAATGTATTCAATCCTGACATACTTTATTGCATCAAAAGTTATCGATGCGGTTATGGAAGGTTTGAACAGTTCAAAATCTGTCCGAATTATCAGTGACGATGCAGGCTTAATTGGTAATGCCTTAATCGAAAAACTTGATATCAGCATTACTTACCTTAAAGGTATTGGCGGATATTCAGGACAAGACAAAGATATTATCTACTGCGTAATTTCACGTTTGGAACTTCCAAAAATGATTGAAATTACAAAAGAAATCGACTCTCACGCATTCATTTCTGTTGTTGATGTCCACGAAACTTATGGCGGAAGATTTAGGAAAAAAGTTGATAAAATTTAATAACTAGACAATTTTTGAAAAATATAATATACTAAATTATTGAAGAGGGAAAAAGGAAAATAAAATGGCAAAACACAGTGATACAGTACCAATAGAGGTAACAATTTTAACAGCAGACCACGATATTAAAGGGGTTGTTCACGTTTCAAAATATACAAACACAAACAGAGAGCTAACAGACCTTTTGAATGACAAAGAAAGAAGATTCTTAGCTGTTACTAACGCAGAAATTTATCCTCGTACAGGTAATACATCACCAAGAAGATATAATTTCTTAGAAATCCATATGGATTATGTTTTGATGGTTCACCCTACATCTCAAGCTGTATTCAAAGATTCAGGCAAAACTCAAGAAGATATCGCAAGATTCAGAGATTTGAGATTAAAATTAAACCAAACAAAACCATTCTAAATTTTAAACTAATAAAAAAAAGGACTTTCGTAAATCGAAAGTCCTTTTTTGTTGCTTATAATTATCAAATTAAGTATCAATATTTGTTGCATAAACTGCATTTGTTTCGATGAAATCACGACGTGGTTCAACTTTATCACCCATCAATACATCAAACAACTGGTCGCACATCATTGCATCTTCAATATTAACTTTTAATAAAGTTCTTGTTGCAGGATCCATTGTTGTTTCCCAAAGTTGTTGAGGCATCATTTCACCTAAACCTTTGAATCGTTGGATTTGTAAACCTCTTTGACCTCTTTCATCAATTAGTTTTTGTAATCTTTCAAACGAATCAATTTCATATTTTTCAGTATCAGTTTCTAACAACAATCCTTTTGATTCTTCAATTAAGAAATCACGAATCATTGGATAAGATGCTTTCAATTTTTTGAACTCAGAACTTTTGATAATGTTTTGGTTCAAAGTAACGTGTTCTTCATCATTTAAGTGAAGCACGAATGAATATTTAGCATTTTCAGGATTATATTTAACTTCAACTTTATAATTTTCAGCTTCAGCAATATTGTAATTTTTAGCGTGGTCAACCAAGTAGTGATTTAAGTAATCACAAACTTCGTTCATTCTTGATTGGCTATCAAAATCTTCAAACGCAATTTCAGAACGTACCAAACCTCTTAAAAATACCGCTGGGTACAAGTTAAGAATTGGGTTATTGTATGAACGATAGAAATCAGACATATTTTTGATTAAGTCTAATAAATCATCGCCTGTTTTTACGTTTGCTTTATTTTTATCTGATAAGCTCAAGTTTTTAATACCACGTTCTTTTAACATTTTGTCTAAAACGTGTTCATTGAATAAGTATTCAGAAGTTTTACCTTGAGTAACCTTGAATAGAGGAGGTTGTGCAATATAAACATAACCTTGCTCAATCAATGGTCTTGCATATCTGAAGAAGAATGTTAACATCAATGTTCTGATGTGAGCACCGTCAACGTCAGCATCTGTCATGATGATAATTTTGTGATATCTTAATTTATCAATTTCAACTTCTTCAGGATTTCTGCTGATTTTGATACCGAACGCTTGAACCATAGATTGAATTTCGTTGTTACCATAAATTCTATCAAGTCTAGCTTTTTCAACGTTCAAGATTTTACCACGTAGAGGCAAGATTGCTTGGAACATTCTGTTTCTGCCTTGTTTTGCAGAACCCCCCGCAGAATCACCCTCAACAAGGTAAATTTCACATTTTTCAGGTTCTCTGTTTGAACAGTCAGCAAGTTTACCAGGTAGAGTTGAATTTTCAAGAACAGTTTTTCTTCTTGTTAATTCTCTTGCTTTTCTTGCAGCTTCTCTAGCTCTTTGAGCTTGTAGAGTTTTTTCAATAATAGTTTTAGCCATTTTTGGATTGAACTCTAACCATTCTTGCAATTTATCTCTAACTGCATCTTGAACAGCACCCATAGCTTCTTGAGAACCTAATTTTTCTTTTGTTTGACCTTCAAATTCTGGGTTAGGAAGTTTTACAGAAACAATAGCTGTCAAACCTTCACGAACGTCTTCCCCTGATAGATTTTGTTCAGAATCTTTTAGAATATTATTTTTTCTAGCGTAATCATTTAAAACACGAGTAATAGAGTTTCTAAAACCTGTTAAGTGAGTACCGCCTGAGTGAGTGTTGATGTTGTTAGCAAATGATAAAACACTTTCTGTGTATGATTCAGTGTATTGCATAGCAACTTCAACTTGTAAATTCCCAACTAATTTATCAATATAAATAGGTTTTTCATGAAGAACTGTTTTGTTTTTATTCAAAAATTCAACATAACTTCCGATACCGCCTTCATAGTGGAAAGTTTCAACTTCTTCAGAATCGTGACGAGCAAAAATAATTTTCAAACCTTTGTTTAAGAAAGCCATTTCTCTTAAACGGTTTGCGATAACATCACAATCGATTTCAGTAGTTTCAGTAAAGATTTCAGGATCTGGCCACCAAGTAGTTTTTGTACCTGTTTTGTCAGTAGCTTCGCCTTTTTCAACAGGAGCAAGAGGTTCACCTCTCATGTATTCTTGACGCCATACATAACCTTGACGAGAAACTTCAACCATATATTTTTCTGATAAAGCGTTTACAACAGATGCACCTACACCGTGCAACCCGCCTGATACTTTATAACCGCCATCACCAAATTTACCGCCTGCGTGAAGAACTGTGTGAACAATTTCCAATGCTGATTTACCTGAATCAGGTTTAATATCAACAGGAATACCACGACCGTTATCTTCAACAGTAACACTATTATCAGCGTGAATTGTTACGTGAATATCTGTACAGTAACCAGCCAAAGATTCGTCAATAGAGTTATCAACGATTTCATAAATACAATGGTGCAAACCTCTCTGAGATGTTGAACCAATATACATACCTGGTCTGATTCTTACAGCTTCCAAACCTTCTAAAACTCTGATATTATCAGCACTATATTCGCCTGATGTATGAGTTTCAATTGCTTCATTAACCTGTTCTTCAATTTGCTTAGCTTCAACTTCTTTTAACGCTTCCAAGCCTTTATCATTAATCATGTCTTGTGTATTTTCTGACATATACTTCTCCCTAATCTACTGAAATATAAGAATATAATAGCACAAAAGAACTTTTTATGCCAAATGAATTTACTTAAATTTACAAGGGGTAAAGATTTTTCAACAAATTCACCCAAAAATATTAGAAATACCCCTTGCCATATAAAAATGGCTATAATATTATTGTAAATGTAAAAGTGAGGAAGATATGAAACATAACATAAAAGTATGCATGGGAAGCTCCTGCTTTGCCAGAGGCAACCTTGAAAATTTGAATTTTTTAGAAAATTATATAAAAGAAAATAATTTAGACGCTGAAATAGAACTAGTTGGCGGTTTATGTCAAGAAAAATGTTCTTCAGGTCCGAACATTTATATAGATGACGTTTTATATAACGAAATCAACGAAGAAAAATTAAAAGAACTTTTATCAACAACTTTAGTGTAATTATAGTCATTCTGAGTCGATAAACAAAAAGATTCTTCGCATATGCTCAGAATGACAAAGACGAAGAATCAATACAGGGGTTTAAAAAATGAATAATCAACATCCGGTCTATACGCTGATAAATGAATGTCACGACTGTTACAGATGTGTACGTGATTGTCCAGTAAAAGCAATCAAAATCGAAAACAACCACGCTTCTGTAATTCCAGAAAAATGCATTTCTTGCGGAACTTGCGTAAAAGTTTGTCCCGCTAATGCAAAATGCGTTCGTGGTGATTTAGAAAAAGTTAAAAATCTTTTAATCGCACAAAAGGATGTTTATGTATCATTAGCACCATCTTGGAGATCTGTTTTTGAAAACTCTGCACAAAAAATGATTGCTATCCTAAAAAGACTTGGTTTCAAAGAAGTTTCAGAAACAGCTATTGGTGCTCAAGAAGTTTCAATTCATGATGCTAAAGTTCTAAACGAAATGGAAAAAGGGTTACTTATCTCAAGTGCCTGTCCTGTAATTGTTGATTATGTCAGATTGTATAAACCTGAATATGCAAAATACATTACACCAGTAGGTTCACCTGCAAAAACTCATGCCAGAATGTTGAAAAACTTATACGGAAATGACATTGCCGTTGTATTCATCGGACCTTGTATCGGCAAGAAAAACGAAGCCGATGAAGATGACGGTTTAATCGATGTTTCATTAACTTTTGAAGAGTTAAAAATGTGGATTGCAGATGAAATTGGTGATATTTCTGAAATTAAAAAAGAAAGTCATTTTGAATTTGTTCCATACAGTGCTCATGAAGGTACTTTATACCCAATCAATGGCGGGATGAATGAAACAATCAAAAAAATCGGAGTAAAGCCTCAAGTTCAACTAATGGAAATTTGTACAATTCCAGCATTTGAAAGAGCATTAGAAAACTTAGACCCTGAAAAACTTATGGTTCCTGTTTTTGTTGAAGCTCTTGCTTGTGAATCTGGATGTATTACAGGCCCTTGTATTGCATCAAACAACGCAAGTATCAGTTCAATTTCTGATGTTATGTACAAAGTAAAAGTAAGAAATGAAATTCCGAAAGAACCTCAAACAGTTGTTGAATGCGACTACTCACCTAAAGGCGTTGTTGAATCTAAATATTCATTAGAAGAAATTCAAAAAACTTTGAAAAAAATCGGCAAACACACAGCAGAAGATGAACTTAACTGTGGAGGTTGCGGATATTCTTCTTGTAGAGAATTGGCAGTTGCATTACTTGATGGCGTAGCCGAACCTTCAATGTGTATTTCTTATATGAGAAAAATCGCAATGAGAAAAGCGGCAGCAATGCTTCGTTGTATGCCTGCTGCTATTGTTATGGTTGACAATAATATGGAAATCATTGAAGCAAACGATAGCTTTATGAAAATGTTTACAGGCGAAATGTATGAAATCTTTAAAGCACGTCCTGATGGGATGGCAGGAGCTGCAATTGACAGAATTGTAGAATTCTCAGATTTGTTCAGAACAATTTTAAAAACAGGAAAAGATTTACACAAAGAACATTACAACGTAAACGACAGACTATATGATATCAACGTATTTACAATTGAGCCAAACGAAATTGTAGGTGCAATCATAACTGATGTAACTCAAACTGAAACAAACAGAGAAAAAATTTCTGAAAAAGCAAAAGAAGTTATTTCTAAAAACATTTCTATCGTTCAAGAAATTGCTTGCCTATTAGGCGAACACATGGTAGAAACCGAAACATTATTAAACTCTATTGCAAATGATTATATTGATAAAAATGAAGAGGATAAAAAATAATGTTCATTGATATTGATTGTCATCAAATAAAAAAATATAATCAAAACGCATTTGGAGATTATTTCACTTCAAAAAGATATCCTGATGAGGGAAAACTTATTGCAGTTTTATCTGATGGATTAGGTAGCGGAATTAAGGCAAATATTTTATCTTGTATGACGGCAACTATGCTTTTGAGATTTGTTGAAAAACAAGAAATCCCAATCAGAAAAGCTGCCGAAATCGTTATGAACTCACTCCCTGTTTGTAAAGTTAGAAAAATTAGTTATTCAACATTTTCAATAATTGATGTAAACGATGAGGGTGTTGCAAGAATTATTGAAGAGGGAAATCCTGAATTTTTATGGATTAAAAATGGGGAAATTATGGATCCCCCATTTGAAACAATTCAATCAAAAACTTTCCAAAATCGTTGTATGAAAAGTTATAAAATTCATCTTGAATTAGGTGATAGATTGATTTTCTGTTCAGATGGCGTAACTCAATGCGGTTTAGGTAATGGAAGATTAAAACTTGGGTTACGCCGTGAGGGGTTAATTGAATTAGTTCTTGCAAAACTTAAAGAAGAACCTGAGATTTCAAGCTCAGAATTATCAAGATATATTATTCGACAAACACAAAATATTGAAACAAATAGATTGCCAAAAGATGACATTTCGGCTTGTGTTTTATATTTCAGAGAACCAAGAACATCATTGATTTTCACAGGTCCTCCATTTAATCAAAAGAAAGATGCTGATTATGCAAAAATGTTTGCAGACTTCCCTGGTAAAAAAGCAATTTGTGGTGGTACAACAGCAAACCTAATTTCAAGAGAATTAAATAGACCAATCACAATGGATAAAGAAATCAGTATTGGTAAACTTCCAAGTTGTTCATACATGGACGGAGTTGATTTGGTAACAGAAGGTATCTTAACTCTTACCGAAACTTTAGAATGTTTAGAAGCAGGGAAATTAGATGTTGACAACGCAGCTGGAAAGCTGATAAAATTTTTATTAGATAGTGATTGTATCAACTTCATGGTAGGTGCGAAGCTAAACCAAGCTCACTATAATCCTGCATTACCGGTAGAAATCGAAATCAGAAAAAATATTATAAGAAAGATGGCGACTGTATTACAGGATAAATATTTCAAGAAAGTAAATGTAGAATTTATGTAGAGGCTGCATAAGCAGAGGAAGGTAAAAAATGGAAAAAGTTAGTGTAAAAGTATGTTTAGGTACAACTTGTTTTGTTATGGGTTCTGCAAACCTTCAAGAATTAATTGATATCGTACCTCAAAAATATGGTGATAAAGTAGATGTATCTGGCGTACCTTGCTTAGGTTTATGTGCTACTGATTGGGAATTTTCAAAAGCACCATATGTAAAAGTTGATAATGAAGTTATTAAAGAAGCAACTGTTGAAAAAGTTCTTGCAGCAGTTGACGCTAAGTTAGGCAAGAAATAAGAATAGAAAAGGATTAACAAAAAATGGCTATAAATACCCCACCAAAACAAACTTCTCACTTAAAAAGAGAAATCTTGGTAAGATTAATCAAGGCTTATCTAAGTGATAATTTTGAAGAAGCTACAAGAATGATTCCTTATGATATGCGTCCAAAAGGAAGTGAAGTTCCTTACAGATGTTGTATCCATAAAGAACGTGCAATTTTGAGAGATAGAACAATTGCAGGATTGGGATTATCAATTGAAAATGCTGATGATTCTGAATTACTTTCAACATTAGCAAGAAAAGCTGAAGAAAGAACTGAAATTGAGAAAAACCCATTAACTGTATTACATACAGCTTGTCAGGGTTGCGTTCCATCAAGAATTTATGTAACAGATTTGTGCCAAGGTTGTGTTGCAAGACCTTGCCAATCTGCTTGTAAATTTGGAGCTATCAAAGTTGAAAACGGCAAATCAGTTATTGATCCTGAAAAATGTAAAAACTGCGGTATGTGTGCTCAAGTTTGCCCATACCAAGCTATTGCAAAAATTATCGTTCCTTGCGAAAACGCATGTCCTGTTGGAGCTATCGCAAAAGATGAGAATGGTTTAGCACAAATTGATTTTGACAAATGTATCTCTTGTGGTAAATGTGTAAGTGCATGTCCATTTGGTGCAGTTCACAAAAAGAGCCAACTTATTGATATTTTGAAAGCAATTAAAAATAATGAAAAATTAGTTGCAATGGTTGCTCCAGCAATCTTTGGTCAATTACCTTGTACTCCTCAACAACTTAAAGAAGCTATCCTTTCATTAGGTTTCTCTGACGTTATTGAGGTAGCTGAAGGGGCAGACATTACAACTAAAAACGAAGCTGCTGAATTCAAAGAAAGAATGGAAGAAGGTCAAAAATTTATGACAACTTCTTGTTGTGCAGGTTATAACGAACTTGTTGAAAAACACGTTCCAGAATTGAAACCTTTCCGTTCTGAAACAAAAACTCCTGCATACTATACTGCTGAAATTGTTAAAAAAGAAAATCCAAATGTTAAAACAGTATTTTTCAGCCCATGTATTGCAAAAAGACGTGAAGCAACTCAAAATCCAAACATTGATTTTGTTTTAAATTATGATGAATTAGGTGCTTGGTTTGTTGCATTAAACGTTCAAGTTGCGAACTTTGAAGGTAGCGAATTCCGTAAAGAATGTTCTGCACAAGCTAGAAACTTTGCAGTTACAGGTGGGGTTGCTGGAGCAGTTAATTCACTTCTTGAAGATGATGAAAAAGCTAAACCTTACATCGTTGACGGTTTAAATAAACAATCAATTCGTGATTTGAAAAAATTCGCTAAAAATGGTGTATGTGAATTCGGTAATTTAATCGAAGTTATGGCATGCCCTGGCGGTTGTTTAGGTGGTTCTAACACTATCAATGCTTACAAACCAGCATTAAAACAACTAACAGCATACGTTGAAGAAAGTCCTGAAATCAAAGACGTAGTAAAGGAATAAGCTAATTTAAAAATATAAAAAAGAAGAAAGACCCAAAAGGTCTTTCTTTTTTGCCTTGAAATCCTGAAAGTCTTGATGTACAATAAACATGTGTTGATACACTAGAGGCTTTTGAGGATAGAAATATAAATATGCACATTACTGAAAATAAACAAACTTACATAAACTTAGAAAAGAGTGAGATTATGAAAAAAGAACTTATATTTTTAGGACCACCAGCTTGCGGAAAAGGAACACAAACAACTAAATTAGCCCAACATTTAGGTTTCCCACACGTTGATACAGGATCTTTATTAAGAGCTGAAATCGCAAGTGGTTCAGAAGACGGACTTGTTGCAAAATCCTTTATTGACAAAGGCAACTTGGTACCTGTAAAACTTGTAGGTTCAATTATAAAAAACAGATTGGCTCAAGAAGATTGTGCAGAAGGTTACATTTTAGACGGATATCCAAGAAGTTTGGAACAGGCTGAAATGCTTGATGTAATCAACTCTGAAATCAATGGTGAAACTAAAGTTGATTTTAGAGCAATTTACTTTGACCTAAACCAAGATGTTTTAGTTTCAAGAATTGTTAATCGTCGTTCTTGCCCAATTTGTGGTGAAATTTATAACTTAAAATTCAAACCGACAAAAGTTGAAGGCAAATGCGACAAATGTGGTGGCGATTTAATCAGAAGAAAAGATGATACAGAAGAAATCGCAAAAGCAAGATTTGAAACATATTTTGAACAAACTGCACCATTGATTGATTACTATAAAGAACGTGGAGTTTTATACACACTGGATGCAGAAGGTTCAATTGATGAAGTTTGGGAAAAACTTTTAGAAATTATAAATGATTAAACATAAAAGCTTAATTCTGAGAAAACCGAAATAGATTCTTCGCATACGCTCAGAATGACGCATAAATATAAAAAAAGGGAAACATTTTGTCATTCAGAGGGCTTTAGCCCGTGGAATCTAAAATGTTTCCCTTTTAATTTCTTATTTATTTTTAACCTTACTAAAATGCGACATTAACTTTCCAAATCCGTTTCTCATTTTTATAAAAGCGTTTGATTTTTTAGTAATTTTGGGGATATCGACAATTGTTTCATTTTGAGTTGGCTTAACCCTTGGAATTTTTACTCCTGGAGGTGGGTCAACATGATACATACCTTTCAATGCTGATTCAATTGTAGAAACAGGTAAATCTGAAATACCAAAGATTTTTCCCATATAAAGCCCCTCCATAAACACTAAAAACTTTGCCCTATAATAATAGCGAAATTTTAATTTCAAGTCAATTATACTTAATAAATTGATATCTCAAAAAAGATTGCTATAATAAACATTATGGTAGATATCGATAAAAGTCGTATAGAAGAGATTAAACAAAACGTCAGAGAACGCCTTAATGAAACTGAACTTTATAACTTCAAAGGTTCAGTATCTAAACTGTTGGGTTTGACTGTTGAAGTTAAATTACCAGGGTTAAAAATTGGAGATTTATGCTATATTGAAAACTTTGCAGGAGAACAAAAACCTGCAGAAGTTGCGGCTTTCAAAGGTGAAATCGCACAATTATCTCTACTTCTTGACGGTAACGGTATCGGGCAAGGAAGTTTAGTTACAACAACAAGACGTCCGATTACAATTCCTGTTGGGGACTTTTTACTTGGACGTTTAATCGACCCGCTTGGAAACCCAATCGATGGAAAACCCCTAGATACAACAGGGGCTCTTTGGAAAGAAATCGAAGGGCCGCCACCTGGACCATTTGAAAGACCAATTATCACAGAACAATTCTCAACAGGAGTACGTGCAATCGATGGTTGTATGACAATGGGTTGCGGACAACGTTTGGGATTGTTTGCAGGTTCTGGGGTTGGTAAATCAACACTACTGGGTATGATTGCAAGAAACTCCGATGCTGATGTTAACGTTGTTGCACTAATCGGTGAACGTGGTCGTGAGGTTAAGGAGTTCGTTGAAGATTCTTTGGGTGAAGAAGGTATGGCAAAATCCGTTTTGGTTTGTTCAACAGGCGACCAGCCACCTCTAATTCGTCAAAAAGCATTATTAACCGCAACAGCAGTTTGTGAATATTTTAGAGATCAGGGAAAAAAAGTTTTCTTGATGACAGATACGGTAACCCGTTGTGCTATGGCAGGTCGTGAAGTTGGTCTATCTCTAGGTGAACCTCCGACAATGAAAGGTTATCCGCCATCAATTTTCTCATGGTTACAAAAAGTTTTAGAACGTGCAGGTAACAGCCCAAGAGGTTCAATTACTGCATTATACACAGTTCTTATGGAAGGGGATGATATTTCAGACCCGATTGTTGACATCGTGCGTGGTATTGTTGACGGGCACATTTTCTTGTCAAGAAAAGTTGCCGAATCAAACCATTACCCTGCAATTGATGTTCTAGGTAGTATTTCCCGTTTGATGAGTGCTATTGCTTCACCTGAACATAAACAAGCTGCTGCTAAAATGAGAACCATTATGTCAATGTATCGTGAAAACAAAGACTTAATCGACGTTGGGATGTATCAACCAGGTTCTAACCCTAAACTTGATACTGCAATTGAAATGATGCCAAAGGTTAATGCATTCTTACAACAAAGAACCTCTGATAGCGTAACAATGGAAGGTACAATCTCTCAACTTGTTGAAATGATGGAAGGCGTAGATATTTAATAACATCAAACTGTATTACTTGGCTAATCTATCTGCAACAATTTCTAAAATATTACCCAGCCTTTGCCAAATAATATTAACAGTTTCTCTATTATATTCTATCTGCTCCCTATAATCATTAGGTAAGTTAGGACTTACATTTTTATCATGATATAAAACAATATCCAAACCCTGTTTTAAAAAATTAAATTGGCAATAAATTGAACCTAACTTCATAATAGAATCCTTCATTGCTTCAAAGACTGCATCCTCAACATCTCTACCCGTAAAGTTTTTATTATAATATCGTACAAATGCTTCATCAACCTCTTTTTCAAGTTCTTCTAACTTCATTTTTATCTCCTTAATTTTTATCGCTATTATTTTCTAATTATAGCCATATTTGGCGATATTTGTCAAGATTTTTATAGCTGTATTCTACTATTTATAGAAAATAACATATAATACTAGAGTATGAACGCTATAAATGAAGTAAAAATGTTAATAGCTAAACGTGGTGTAACACTTACGTATCTAGCAAAATATTTATCAGAACATTCTGATAAACAATATACACTAGACTCGCTATCAAAAAAATTACGAGCAAATACTATCAGATATTCCGAAATGAAACTTATAGCAGAAGCATTAAATATGGAAATTCGCATCCTTGATAAGTAATATGAAAAATGATTTTTGTAAGATAAGCAATAAAATTAGTCAAAAAATAAGACTTGAGAGAAAATAAGCATTGATAGATCCTGAAGCAAGTTCAGGATGACAACTAATAGAAAAGGTCGAACTATATAATCCGACCTTTTTCTTTATATATTTACCCCTATGCCTTAACTTTTGATTTGTCAGCTAATTCACTATCAACTCTTAAAAATACTGGGAAGATATCTTCTTTAGAAATCAATTTACCAGCTTTGATATTTTCAATAGTGATATCATCTAATTTTGTTGATAAATCATATGATAATTGTTTTGCCATATCTGCTGCAATATTTGGACAGTATGGATAAATCAAAGAAGCTACAACGCACATAACTTCTAAAACTGTTGCCAATACTTGACCACATTCTACCATTTTTTCTTCCTTAGCTAATGTCCAAGGGGCATTATCTGTTACGAATTTGTTTGTAGCATCGACAAGAGAAATAATTTCTTGTGCAGCTTCTTGAATTTCAAAATGAGTAAAGTGGTTTTCTACAATTTTAACTGTTCCTAAAGCTGTTCTTAATAGACTTTCAGCTTCTTTTGAACGACCTGTTAAAAATTCAGCCTTAACTTCACCATCAAAATATTTAACAAGCATTGATAAACTTCTGTTCAACAAGTTACCCATGCTATTTGCCAAATGAGCATTAACTTTTTCTTTAAAATCTTGGTCAGAATAATTACCATCACGTCCGCAAGGTGCAGATGTTGCCATATAATATCTGAAAGCATCTGGATATTGAAGTTCAAAGTTTTCCAAAACTGAAGTTGGGGAAACAACGTTACCCAAAGATTTTGACATTTTTGTTTCATCAATTGTTATCCAACCGTGAGCAAAAATGTGTTTTGGTAATGGTAATTCTAGTGCCATCAAAATTGCAATCCAGTAAATACTGTGGAATTTCAAAATATCTTTACCGATAACATGAACATCAACCGGCCATAATTTTTTAAACTGTTCTGATGGATTTTCTGTATCGTAACCGATAGCTGTAATGTAGTTTGATAGAGCATCAATCCAAACATAAATTGATTGTTCAGGATCATCTAAAACATCAATACCCCAACCAACATTAGCTTTGTTACGTGAAACAGAAATATCTTGAATATCTTCTAATTGATTGATAACTTCATTTGCTCTAAAACTTGGAACGATAAATTCAGGATTATCTTTGATGTGTTTAATAATCGCATCTTTATAAGAAGATAATTTGAAGAAATAGTTTTCTTCTTTAACAACTTCAGGCTTTTTCAAGTGATCAGGACAAAGTCCATCTTCTGTTAAATCTTTTGGATTTAGGAAACATTCGCAACCTGAACAATACCAACCTTCGTATTCGTGTTTATAAATATCACCTTTTTCAACAAGTTTTTTAAAGATTTTTTGAACAATTCTTTCGTGATCCTCGTCTGTAGTTCTGATGAATCTATTATAATCAACGCCCAAAACTTTCCAAGCATCTTTGAATTTTTGAGCATTTTCGTCACACAATTCTTTAGGAGTTTTACCTTGAGCAGCAGCAGTTTTTTGAATTTTAATACCGTGTTCGTCAGTACCTGTCAAGAAAAACATATTGTCAGTTCTCTGAGAATAATGTCTTGCAATAATATCAGTAAGAATTTTCTCATAAGCGTGCCCAATATGAGGAGCACCATTAACATAATCAATTGCCGTTGTTAAATAATATTTATCCATCTATTTTTATCCTCACAAATTTTAGTATTTTATACTAAAATCCTACCATAAAAACACGATATTTACCGTTTTCAATTTACAAAAGACACAAAAAATGATATACTCACATATACTATAGGAGCTTGTATGAAGAAATTTATTTTAATTTTACTAGGACTAACATTTACAACATCATCTGCATATGCATTAAAAACCCATTACGAAAACATTCCATATGGAGAATACAAATGCTCTGAAAACAATGAAATTTGTACAATTTACAAATATAAAACTGGTGAAATTACATTTAGCAGAGAATGTTTAGAAGACATTCACTCTACAATATCTACCTATGCTCCAAGAATAAAACGTAATCAATGCCAAGCATTACCTGATTCAACCAAATACTATATCTGTGAATTTGCAGATACAAAATGTAATGTAATACTTTATCCACATTCAACAAATGTTTCTTGCATGGATAAGAAAAAACAAAACATTCCGACAGAACAACGTGTACGTTTAAACAATAAAGTTATCCAATTTGCCAAAGAGGGAAAATGCAGAGATATGTACCCAACCCCTCAAGCAGAAAGCTCAAAATAAGTTTAAGTTTTCGCAAAATTTAGGCAATTATTATGACAAAAAATACTTTATATACATGTAGGTAAATATAAAGGAATATTTTTATGTCTTTAGATTGGATTTCAGCACTTGATATGTGTGCAGCAAATGGTATTTTAGATTATGATGCCCCAGCAGACATTCTTGGACAAGACCCAAGATATGTTGGACATCCTGATTTTAATAAACTTCCAATGGTACCTACACTTTTGCCGGAGGGAACAAAACTTCCTGACATGCCAAAAACTGATGAATTTGTACCACAAAACGACAATCTTATTGAAAACCCAGCGTGGAAAAAATGGCTATTCGGGATTGGTGCAACAGTAGCTGTTGGCGGTTCAATCCTTGCAGCTTTAATTAGCAAAGGCAAAATCAAAATTCCTGCCCGCATTAAAAACTTAGGTTCAACAGTTTGGAACGCAATCAAAACTCCATTCACTTGGATTGCTTCAAAATTCAAAAAACCACCAGTAACTCCATAAATCATCAGGTTTACTTATGGACTTATGCGGTTAAAAAAGTTATAATTTTTTTAATGGCAATTTTAGAAGTTAAAAATTTAAACCTTGGCTTTCAGTCTGAAGATACCTTTAGACAAGCTCTTTTTGATGTTTCTTTTTCGCTAGAAAAAGGAAAAATGCTTTCTATTGTAGGGGAATCAGGTTGCGGTAAAACAATGAGTGCTATGAGCATTTTAAACCTCATCCCAAAAACTGCACGTATAACATCAGGGGAAATCATTTTTAACGGAGAAAACCTTTTAGAAAAATCTCAAAAGGAAATGCAACATTTTAGAGGGTCAAAAATTGCACTTATCCCGCAAGATCCTATGACATCTCTAAACCCACTATACACCGTTGGGGATCAACTATTAGAGATTTTAAAATTTCATCAAAATTTGCAAGGAGAAGAAGCTAAAAAAAAAGCAATTGAAGCCTTTGAAGCGGTACAAATTCCAAGTGCAAAATCAAGATTAAAAAATTATCCGCACGAATTTTCAGGTGGAATGAAACAACGTGCAATTATTGCAATGGCACTTACTTGCCAAGCTGAGATTCTAATCGCAGATGAACCAACAACAGCACTTGATGTAACTATTCAAGCACAAATCATGAATTTACTAAATGACATCAAAACAAACAATGGAACATCAATCTTGTTAATCACACACGATTTAGCTTTAGTAAGTGAAAACACCGACGATATTGCCGTAATGTATGCAGGAAGAATTGTAGAAAAAGCTCCAAGTAAAGAATTTTTCTCAAACCCAAATCATCCATATTCAAAAGCATTACTAAAATCACTTCCGTCAAATCGTGGTGAAAAATTAGAAACTATCCAAGGTCAACCTCCAACACTTTCCCAAGTAATTGACGGTTGTAAATTCAATCCCCGTTGCGAATTTTGTATGGATATTTGCACACAACAAATTCCAGACCTAAAAAACATTTCTCAAACTCACAAATCTGCTTGTTTTTTAAATTCTTAAAATAATGATTTAATTGCTAACATAATTAAAATTAAACCACCCGCAATTTCTAAATATTTTGATGGGATATTTTTGAATAATTTACCACTCCAAAAACCTGCCAATGACATTACAAATGATGCAATACCGATGATTATTCCTGAAATAAACAACGATGTTGCTGTTAGTCTAATTGAAGCTCCAGAAACTAGTGCATCAATACTTGTTGCAACCCCTAAACCTAATAAACATTTGATATCAATACATTGAAATTCGTCTTTCTTTGGCTGAAAAGATTCTAAAATAAATTTCAAACCTAAAGCTAAAAATATTGCAAAAACTATCCACTTACTAAACGGAACAATCAAGTTATACAAATAATCTGTTCCTACATAACCAATTATTGGCATACAACCTTGGAAAACACCCATAATCAAAGCAAGAAGTAGTGAATATTTCACTCTTTGAGCATTAAAAATTAAACCTTGTGAAAATGAAACAACAAGGCAATCAATACCTAAAGCTATTGCAAGTAAAATAATATCAATTAAACTCAACTTCTACCTCAAACAATCTTTTCCAGGGGTAAGAATATTTAACACTAACCTCTGTTTTTAAAATATTTTCTACTACTTTTTCAAACTCTTTCATACCTGCTGTTAACTTATCAACATCAGGTTCAGATAAAGATTGACGAACATTTGCCTGATAAGCCCAATCATCTAAAAATCTTGTAATTTGTAATTTTTTAAACGCATCTTGATTATACTTTTTAGCAAAATATTTAACCTTAGCTCCACAAATCAAACTACCCAAACTATTTGCTGATGTATTCCACGCAGAATAACCATAGAAATTTTCATCCAAATTATTCTTAAATAATTCATTCACAAAATTATTATCAGAACCATTTGCAAATCTAACATCCGCTATCATGTAAGGTCTATTCGGAACTATAAATTTACCCCCAAAACTTTCAGTATTTACCCCCATTACAATTTCGCCCTGATGATCAACAAAATTATTTACATAAAGCAAAATA
>JAZSDA010000033.1:0-6899 GCA_045530955.1 Candidatus Gastranaerophilaceae bacterium | reverse complement strand
ATACTCTATCCCAACCACGTTTGATTGATTGCATTTCAGTATCAAAACCGATTAAAGTACCGTATGTGTTATTGTGTACTTTTGGACCGTTTTTAAGTCCTACTGTTTCAAATGTTGCGTATGGTTTTACCCAAACTGATGATTCTTCTTGAGATGGTTGGTAAAGTGGTGAATAACGTCCCATATCTACACCATCACCAGTTAAAGATAGTGCGTATCTGTTGCGGTTTTTCATTGAGATACGTTCTAAATATGGGATGTTCATATAAGTATCAGAGTTGCTGAACACATAGTTCAATGTTTGGTTCATTGTACCTAATGCACCTACTGTTGCACTAGAAGATGAACCTAGAACCGCTGGGTTAAAACTTTCTGAGCCACCAGAACCGCCTGAAGTTGGTTTTGCGAATACGAAATAACCATCTTCACCAGATTTGTCATAAGATACGTTGTACTTATAAATAGGTGAATATACTTCTGCTTGGTAAGTTGAATCTGGTAACTCTTCACCTGCATAAGTAACATTATCCTTTAACCCATTTTCAGCAAATAGGATTTTTGTTGTATCATCCACAGCATCAGATAGCAAATTCATGCCAGTAACATTCAAATTACCGCTATGACTGCCGTATTCTGAAGCTGTGAACCTGTCCATAGTCTTGTTTGCTAAATCTACATCTACTAATACATTTGTATCGCCTAAAACTGTTAAAGAATTTAGTGCTGATACACCAACTTGGTTGTTAATCATTGATAACATACCTGAATGTAGGGTTAATTTATTGCCATCAAGATTTGAGTCATTTGCAAGATATAAATTTGTATCGAATAAATGAGTATTTGAATTATAAATTTTGTTATTTAATACAAACTTAGAACTTTCATCACCGATTACATAAGTTTGATATTTATAAGTACCTCTAATGTTATCATCAAGTTGAATTGTTGAACCATTAGTTACATCAAAAATTAACTTACCACCGTTCATATAAATAGCGTTATCGTCAATTTCATCACCATTTTTTGTATAGTTACCTTTAATCAAATGAACAGAGCCGTCATCTGCATCAATTTTAATATTGGCGTGGTACCCATAAATCGCACCACCTTTTGCCTCAATACCATTTTTAATTTTTACTTCAGCATAATTATTTAAGAGATCTGAATTTTTTAACTTTAATGCAAAATCTAAATTTCTTACATCATCAATGGTTTTAATATCTTCTTTTATTGAAGAAATAAAAACATCATATGGGTCTTCTGTCCAAATATATTCAGCAGGTAAATTGGAACTTCCAAGTAGCGAAGAAAACATCTTATCTATGAAAGCATCTACAGTTAAATTCTGCACCTCAGCATTATCTGGATTGTGTATTTTCAATTCATTTAACATACTTACAACTTCATCGTATGTATATGTATAATTAGACATTTCTTTAGTTTCTTCGAATAAAAACCACCCCTCTGCAAACTTTTGCTTAGTTTCTTCAGTAGGAGCATAAAGAGGGATCTCTACATCATCACGATCTCTAAGAAGATCACCAAATAAAACATATTTTGCTGCATATGTTGAACCATCAGAATTAACAACTTTCATCCCCAAAGGAGTAACTTGGTCCGCTTTATCAAGAAAGTTTGCATTTAAAGATTCCATAAATTGGATTTCTTCTTCAGTAAAATCCGATTCTGTAGCCCCATTATTAAGCCTTTCACTGATACTGAAATATTTAGCAAACAAATCAGATACAGGTGCTGCACCATACACCGCAAGAGCACCACCAGCAGCATTTACGCCATATATAGTTCCATTGTTTTGTATTGCTTTATTACCAATAAAATCACCCTCAACAGTTAAGTTGCCAGGAATAATACCCAACCCATAATAACTAGCATAAGAAGAATTGGCATACATTGCACCACCTAATGCCATTCCATTATCAGCTATTGCTGAGTTATTAATAAAATCACCTTTAATTATCGGACTTTCAGCACCTTCTGACATATAAACAGCTCCGCCGGTACTTGTATAAGCGGATTTTGCATAGTTACCTATAAAATCACCAGTAATTGAGTCTATTGTTCCATGAATGTTTAAAATTGCACCACCAACAGCTTCATTACTTGCCGCATCAACATAATTCCCTATAAAATTACCGGTAATTGAGCCGATTGTACCACTATTATAAATCGCACCACCAATTGCTGCACCATAACCATCTTCAGCATTACTTTTTGCATAATTACCAATAAAATCACCTGTAATATTATCAATCCTAGACCCTTGATTCTCATTAGATATTGCTCCTCCCCTAGCTTGATAAGAAGATGATGCTACATTGTTACCTACAAAAGTACCTGAAATTTCACCAATTTTGCTATACCAATTAGCATTAAGAATCGCACCGCCCTTTGCTATAGAATATTTTTGAGTTGAGGTTTGGTTTAATTGAATAAAATCTCCAACAACAGGAGTTGAAGAAATATCAGTTGAAACAGATAATCTTGAATTTTTAGTTGCTAAATCATAATTAACAGTAATTTGAGCTTTATCTTGTGTTGTTTCACCAAAAGTATAAAGTCCTGTTGTTTCATCAGGTGTCCAATTAAAATATTTTGTAGTATCCCCTGCACCATATTCAGTTTGTTTTAGATTAACTTCGTAGTTGATAGCTTCTGTGATGCCTGTGTTGTCGTATCTGTACAGAGTGATTGAGTTGTCAGTCGGTGTTGAAACTTCTTTCAATGTATATGAGGCATCATCACCAAGCGTTGGTGTGATTGGAGTTTCATTAGCTTGAGCACTATTTGTAGCACCAAGCCCAACTAAGCCAACTAAAGCTGCAATAGATAAATTTCTCAACTTGAAACTGTTTTTCATATCCAACACCTCATGTTTTATTAGCACATTAGTTTTTTGTTTTGTCATAGCGTACTTGATACGCTATCTCACCATCGAACGACTTTTTTGACCTCTTGTGAGATCCTGAATCAAGTCCGGAATGACGGTTTGTTTTTACGTTTGTCATTGTTTACCATAAGCTGGATTGCTTCGCTTTCGCTCGCAATGACATTTGTTTTTCATCGAATACAATGTTTTAATGTTCTACCTCGTGATTCACACAAGATAAACATCGGCTAGCACCTGGGGAAACTTTAGCTTTTTATACTCCTTTTTTACATTGTTTTACAAAAGAAACCCTATAATAATATTATAACGTTGTTTTATTAATTATTCAAGTGTTTAGAATAAAATTAACTAGCTAAAAAGTTTACACCAGTAAAATTCTTTTGATTTAAAAATTGGATATTTTCAGGTTTATACATAGCATCTTGTGGTTGAACTTGAGATGCGTTCACATTTTGTGCAGCCATTGCAGCTTTTTTAGCTTCACGTTTATTTGTCAAATAGCCATTCAACTTAGGAATACCTACACCTAAAACTAAACCTGAATACAAGTAACCTGCACATTGAGCTATTGTTAATGCTCTTAATTGCTTTCTTGCTGCGTGATTTTTAGGTAACGCTTCTAACATACCTTTTAAATCTAAACCTTTACCGTCTTTGAATACCTTTTCACCCAAAGCTGAATGTAGAATTTCTTCTCTTGTTTTTAGAGCAGAAGTCTTAATCCAATTAAGAACACCTTCACCATCACGTTTGATTAAAGTTTTATCCATACTTTGTGCAACAAGTTTTTGAACAAAGTTACCCAAAATCAACCAGTTTGCAAAACCTAAAGTATCTTTAATTGTAGCTTCTGTCAATTCGTTATCATTACGTGATGACAAGAATCTTGACATAATTGTAATACCATAGATAAATTTAAACTGATTTAATGTTGGTGTAAATCCTTTGAATTGAATATCTTTTAATAAGTTTTTAGGATTACCGATTGTTGCCAAAACTCCAGCACCAAACAAACCTGCAACTCCAGCTTTTCTAAACTTGAAGCCTGCTGATTTGTCTTCTTCACCACCACCAACAAATGCGTTTGTACCAGTTTTCTTTCTTGTTAAGTACATATTCAATGGTTGTGCACAAATACCAAGAATTGTAGCAACACCAACACCAATCAATGATCTGTTCATATTCATTGATTTCATTGCTTTCAAGAACTTGTTAGAAGCAATATCAGGAGCTTGCATAAATGCTTCTTTAACTTTATCTCCTGAGAATGCCTTACCAAGTTTGTAAGCATTGTCAATCAACGCATCAACAGAATAACGTGATGTGTGTAATCTCTCACCTTCTGCGGCAATAATTCTTACATTATTTTCAACACCAAGTGCTTGAAGTAATGTATTTTTAATAGTAGCTTTGCCCTCTTTAGATAGTTTATTTGAATTTGTCTTGATTTCTTTTTCTAAAATTTCTGCAACAGAATCAATAACACTTTGATCCTGAATTCTTACCCATTTACCGTTTTCAGTGCCACTTAGTGCTTCATAACGTCTAAATGTTTCAGCTAAGTATTCTCTCAATGGATTTGCAGATGGGTTGTTTACTGCAGCTTTTAATTTAGCATCATAAATTCCGCCGTGTAAATCTAATGTTTCAGCATCAGCATAAATATTGTTAGCTTTTACGTTGTAATCTCCGCCAAGTTTATACATTCTGTTAATACCAGCTGCAACTAAAGCTCCTGCACCAGCACCGTATAAACATACAGAAGCGTGGTTTACTGCACCCATACCTTCACGACGTGCAGTTTCAACACCAACTTCAGGACCTCTTGAGAAGAAGTCTGTCAATGTTCTTGGCAATACCATAAAACCAAAGTCAACAGCACAAGCACCCCAAGCTGGGCTTGTATCTAAGAAATTTAAGAATGGAACAAATCCTGCACCTGTGAACGTTGCTTGATTAGGTTGTGTATAAGAAACAGGTCTTTGCACAAGAGCCTTGTTATCGTTCTTTTGTTGAATTTGTTTTATATTTAATTGTCTCAGATTTTGTTCTACTTTCATTTTGTGAATCGCCTTATATTTATGTACTAACTAAAAAAAGATTGGAATGTACCCGCATTCCCTTTGATAAGGTTTTGGGTGAATGTCGTTGAGCCCGTCTGAGTCGTTTTCGGCTCCGCATTCGCTGCCGCTAAATTTGCAGCTGCCTGTCTTTGTTTTTTGTTAGTTTGGGTTCTTGTATATAGAGGAATAATTACACCTAAAGATAGTAATGAGAAAGCCATATTACTTAATTGACATACTGCTCTTAAGTTTTTAGCTTTTGTTCTTTTTGCTACATCAGCAATAGCTTCTAATTCGTCTGATGATTTCATCTTAGTGTGCTTAGCCCAGTTCCAGAATTTTTCAAGAACATTAGCACCTTCTTTAGGGTTTTTAAGTCTGTTTATTAATTTTATACCATCTGAATTTTTATTTTCAATAGCAGTTGCTACACCTTTTGCAACATAATCACCCAAGAAATAGAAACTTGAGAATGTTGCAATATCTCTGATAGTGTTTTCAGTTAATTCGTTTCCGTCTTCAGCTGCAGCTAATCGGCTTGAGAAAGTTGCTGCAGAAATAATTCTTGCTTGGTCCATTGTTGGGAAGATATTTTTGAATTGGAACATCTTTAATGAAGGTCTGTCCATCAACATTGATAAACCTGCAACAGCCCACATAGCAGGAACAGCTACGAATTTTTTACCTGTTAATTTTTTCTTTTCATCTTCATTTAATACGTGTTCTCTATCGTCATTATAAATAGGAGCACCTTTTTTACCCGCCATTTTGTGAGTAATCCATCTGTTAATTGGTTGAGCCGCAATAGCAAGAGGAATAATTACAGCTAAACCTGCAATACTTTTTGCATTTACAAGTTTCTTAGCTTTACCTAAATATTTACTCAAATCAGCTTGTTGTAGAACTTTATCTCCTTCTTTGTGAACACCATGAAGAATATCTCCAGCACTTTCACATAAATGACCTAAACTGCTAGAGAAGAAACCTTTATCACCTGCAAATCTAATATTTTCAGCAATACCACCTTTTTGTACCATATATTGATACATTTCAGAAGCATAACCCTTAGTTGGAGTATCACTTACAATATTTTGAGCCATTTTTCTGATAGCTTGAGTATATTGTTCGTCATTTGCAAAAATATCTCTAAATTTTTTCAATCCACCTTTTGCAACATCACCGTCAACACCTTCAATGTCATCAAACATTGATTTCAAAGTATTGAACATTCTATCTTCTTTATTAGCTCCGGTTGCAGCTTGATAGTATTTTCCAACTTGATCAATAGTATCACTATTAGCCCAGCTACTAGACAAACTTGAATTTTTAAAGATACCCATTACAGGTTTTTCAAGAATTTTAGCCAAGCCTAATACAACAAAACTTGGAATAATACAGTTGATTAAAAGACCTGAACCTTCACGTCTTAGAGCTTCAAAACCGCCTAAGATATTTAATTTTCTTTCACCAGTATCATTACCGTTTTCATCTTTTTGTTTTGAGCCGATAAATGTTTCAAAAATTGTTCTTGGAATAATAGCTGTTGCAAGGTCTAAAACAGCAACGTTAAGCATAGGTGATTCTTCGCATTTTTGAATCGCCTTAAGTGCCCAATTTGTGCCGCCTGTAAAACTTGGTTGTTGCAAGTTACGTTTTTGGCTATTTGGGGCTGATATATGTTTGCTATTTACACTACCTAATTCAACTTTATTTATCATAACTACTATTATATTTTTTGCCGATGTTTGTTATTATAACCAAGACACAATACATTGAAAAGTGCTCAAGAAAAAAAATTGCCTAAAAAGGACAAAATGTAAAATAAATGTAAAGATAAAATTTACATTAATTTTATAAAAATACAAAATAATAGGCAAATTTTAAGAAAACACGTAAAAATTACACTTAAAAACTGAAAATTAATGAAA
>JAZSDA010000016.1:0-62833 GCA_045530955.1 Candidatus Gastranaerophilaceae bacterium | reverse complement strand
TGTATAAAATTTTTGGTAGATTTAAAAATTCATCTTTATTATCTGAAATATAAAACATAGCTTACTCCTGCTGTAATTAGTGCAACTATTGAGGTAATTACAATAGTTATAACCAAACCTTTATTCAAGTTTCCGTCAAATAATCTTTCTCTGATTATTACTCCTTGGCAAATCATTGAAGCAATAAACGGATAGAAAATTAAATTGTGTGTCATTATGAAATTGTTTAAATAATCTCCGACAAATGCACAGATTAGGGGCACTGTAAGAATATAAAATACAGGTGTAACTCTGTATGCATCACTGTCTTCACAATCGTGAGTTAAGATTATATTTGTTTTTTGGCATAGGAAAGAAAATGCAAAAATTATCAACGCATATAAACTTCCTAATAATGCCCCGATTATGTAGTTTATAAGTCCAAGAAGTAAAATTCCCGAAAACCCGATTCTTTTGTATGGACGCATAACTACTAAATATGTTATTAAAACTAAAAATAACATTCCGATATGTGTTGCAATTGTTTCAGGATGAGGGGTTACGTTTTTAGAAAGAATAAACATTGTTCCAATAGGTACAAAAAGGTTATCTGTTCCTTTAAGGCTTACTCCCTCAAAAATAGTTACGATAACTGATATTAAAATTGCAACTAAAACGCTTTCTAATCTTCCGATATCCGTTGTTAAAAGTAATATCAAATGTGTTATTAAAAATGCACTTAAGAAAAAACAAATTGAACCTTCTAATGATTTTTTGCTTCCAGGTTCAACAATAAATGAACGTGAGCCGTAATTTTTTCCAACTAAAGCTGCTGAAGCATCAGAAATTGCTAAAATCATAATTGCAATTACATAAAACCAAGGCTGTTGTAAAAATTCTGAATATAAAAAACAAAAATAAACTGCCATCGGATGATAAATTGCACCTTCAGATTTTCTCTCAACAGCGTGAACGGATTGCAATAAATTACATTTTTTTGTAATAAACATAATCAAACCAAAAGCAATTGCCAAGGCTAAAACAACCCAATGAGAATTAAAAATAAATGGGAAAAATAATGTTGTAAAAGCTCCCGAAAAATGTACAAATTTTCTAGTAACTTCAATATCACAACCTTTTTTACGCATAATTTCTGCGATAACAAATATTGTCAAAAATATTGTAGAAATTACTATTGCCCAGATTAAATTAGTCATTTTTTATAACCTCATCTGTGAAAAATGCTTTGTAGAAAAATGCCTTATCTTTAAAGTATAGATTTTTAGATAATTCATCTTTGCATTCAAAATTTTCTGGAAGTATGTCAGAAATTTTTCTATCTACCATCATATTCCAGTAGCAGAATTTTGCACCTATATTTGCACTTGAAAGTAGTTGTTCTGCTATATTTTTGAATAAAGTTTCATCCATATATTCAAAAATGTCTGACAAATTATAACAGTCAAATTTAATTCCGGATTCTTTTGCAACATCGTTTATTGTGCCACGTTTGATTTCAAGAGCATCGATGTTTCTTTTTATTGTTTCAAAATTTTCAACTTTTGCAAAATGCGGAAGTGAAAAATCAAAATTATTTAATAAAATATAATTTAAATATGGATTATTCCAAGTCGGAACATCTCTTAGGGCTCTATCTGTACGTTCTTTGATGTTTTTAGATATCATTGCGGTATCAACATATTTGAAAAACTCTTTATCTCTGCCAAGTCGTCCCATAACAAATTTGTTGAAAAATACCTTGAATAAAGCCTTAAATCTCCAATTGTTCCAAGTTTTGTCATAGAAAATTTTCTGTGCATCGTGGGCTTTTGGAAGAAATAATTCTGTTAAATTCTTTTCGTTATGAACCAGTGGCATAATTTTTGTTGCAAATAATTGGAAATAATGTTCAAATTTTCCTTGGTGAATTATGCCGTTTTCAATGATTTCAGGGTGTTGCGAAAAGTAATATTTACTTTCAACAGTCAAAAATTCTTCTAATGATTTATAAATTTCTAATCTGTTTTCACAAGATTTGTATCCCAAAAATTCTAAAAAAGTTTGATAATCAAGATGTTTTATTGAGTTCTTTTTGAGTTCAGTACAAGCAATTTGTGGAACGCTTAAATCAACCGCATAAACAACTTGAGGGTTATTGATAAGTAAAGACAATGAATTATCACCCGCTGATGCGATTGAAATACATTTTTTCTCAGGAGTGATTTCAAATGCTTCAAGTAGCAAATCTGCATCTTCCCAACAATTTGCGTATCTAATTCTGTCAAATTTTGCTCTTTCTTGAATTTCTTTACCCATTATTTAATTATCCTTATAATTCCGCTAGAACCATCCATCTCAACTTCATCACCGTCTTTGAGTGTTGTTAATAAGTTATTTACGGCAACAATTGCGGGGATTCCCATTTCTCTTGCAACAATTGCTGAATGGGATAAAATGCTTCCACGTTCAACCAAAATACCTTTGCTTATAGGAAATAGTGGAACCCAACCAGGATCTGTTCTTTCTGCAACCATAATACAACCTTCAAGTCCTGAAGATTCTGCCACTGAACGAACGATTTTTACTTTTGCTCTAACTATTCCGTTACAGCAACCTATACCTTTTAAATCACCATCGCCTAAATCTTGTTCAACTACTTCGCCTACAAATGAGTTTGATTTATAAACCATACCAAATGTTGAAAATCTATCTGCAGGATTTTTTGATTCGAAGTTTTTGAATTCATCTTTTCTGTTTTTAACGATAGTTTTGTAATCAACATCAGCAGATGTTCCTCTGATATAGTTGAAGATTTCTTCTTTTGTTAAATAGAAAATATCTCTTTTGTCTTCGATTATATTTTCGTGGGCAAAGTTTCTGCCTAATGCGATGAAAATCTCTCTCACCAAACCGAATAATCTTGTACGTTCAAATCTCAAGTTTTCACGGTTTTTAACACGTAATCTTGCGTTTTTAAGAATGAAATTAAAGAACGGTGATTTGATTTTTTCTTTTACAATTTTTTCAGCGTTATGACGAATATTTTGTTCGTTAGCTTTTTCTTTTTCAAGGTCAATAATTCCTTGTTTTACATATGATTTTATTATGTATAAAAGTAATTTGCTATCTTGTTTATATGTAATTGTTTCAAGTTTCAATTCGCCAATACAACGGTTTCCGAATTTTTTGATAAATGCTTGAATATCTTCATTAACTGCAAATTTTTCAAGATGTTTTTTGATTTCTTCTTCAGAATTATTTAGGAAAAATTCTTTTGCTTCCGTATCAGAACAAATTTTGTTAGAAATTTCTTTTATTCTTCTGATTGGTTCTGTTGAAATTATACCTGTTTCGCCTGTAAGTAAATCGTTTTGTAAAGTACCATTTTCATCTATTTTCAACAGTTGTTTTTTCAATAACCCATAGAAAATCATTGCGTAAAAATCGTTAACTAGTGGTGCTTGCCAACGTTTCATTAGCTTGCTTTCAAGTTCAAAATAAACATCCATAAGTTGATTTGATGTAAACTTGTTCAAATCCGCATTTTCATATGGACAAAGAGTATCGTTTATGTGGGCATAAAATTTATCGATATCTTTTGGAAGTCTGAATAAGTTTCCAACAAGTGATGTTAAAAGGTTAAATAATCTTACATATTTATTCTTTTTGCTTGGTTTAACTTTTGGGATGGTTGTAAGTTTTTGTTTTACGCCCATCATTGATTCCATAAAACTTGCGTTGATTTCATATCCTGGCATTAAACGAAGCAATCTGTACCAGTTTAGAAGATTGTAATATACTCTGCCCTCTATTAGACCAAGCATTTGGAAAATGTCAGAGTTATCTTCGATTAATTCTTGTTCAACTCCCATCATCAATAAGAATTGTTTATAAACTTCTGTATAAACATCTTTGATAAATGAGAATGTTAAAGGTGTTGTTACTCCTGAATAACTTTCGATGATGTTTGAATTATCCCAAATAACTTCTTGTTGGGTTTTATCTGGAATATTTTCTAATGTTGTGATTGGGCGTGCTTGAAGAATATATAATTCTCCGTTTGCGATTGCCCATTCAATATCTTGAGGTTTACCGTAAATCTCAACAATTTCACCAATAACTTTAATGAGATTTTGAAGTTGTTCATCTGTTAGAGTTTCTGCTTGGGGATTTTTATTTGGAATTTGTTTTGTCCCAAATTGTTTTTCTTCGTCAAAAACTATTTTGTAAGGTTTTTCAATAATATTTTTTTTGATTTTTCCATTTGAAATTGTGTAAGTATCTGCGTTTAATTCACCTGATACAAGCCCTTCACCAAGCCCAAAAACACTTGAAATAACGATAGAATTTCTTTCGCCTGTAATTGGATTTGATGAAAATGCAACACCTGAAATCTCAGAATTAATCATTTCCTGAACGATTACACCAACTTTAATATTATCGTTAGATAGTCCGTTTTGTTCTCTGTAAAATCTTATTCTTTCTGAGTTTGCAGAATTTATAACATCTTGAATTCTTGCACGAATATCAGATGGTTTGACGTATAAATAAGATTCCATTTGTCCTGCAAAGGAGTTTCCACTGCCGTCTTCACCAACGGCTGAAGAACGCACGGCGTATAACTTTTCTTCATCAACAGAAAACTCAGCATCAGCTGAGGTTACTGCAAACCACTTTGGGACATTGATTCCGTTTGAGGTTAAAATATTTAAGTTATAAGCTTTTCCACCAACTATTTTTTCGTTATTATAATCCATTTATCCCCCTGATAAAGTGTAATATCATTGGAATTCCACCTAATGATAAATACATTCCGATAGTCCAAATTCCAGCCATAGTTTCCAATTTTGAAGCAATTTTTTGTTCTCTTTTTTTGAGGAATAAAAATGCTGGAATAGAACAAGATATTAAGAAAAATACTAAACAGCAAACAGAAACGATGCTTCCGATTTTTCCGAAGTTACCGTATAGGCAAGCAAAATTTGCAAAAATGAAAGTTATGAATAAGATGCAAAGCCAAGTTATTGTTGCACTTTTTTCACCCCATAAGTAAGAATATGTTTCAACGCCAACTTCTTCAGCTTCTTTTGCACGAATTTTTCTGCCGATTTCGATAACAACACCGTTTAAGAATGTTACGATAAGAAATATTATCAATCCTTTTGGAAGCCCTGTTGCTGCAATATTCCAGTCTAAGCCTGTTGTATAAAAATCGAATACAGGCATAACCATCATGTGAGAAATTAGATATACAATCGGATGATGTCTTAACCAATCTCTTACAAAAAATTCTTTAGCCATAATGAACATATAGATTATTACTAAAGCCCAAATCCAAAGCATTTTTGGTAAGAATATATAATTTAAAATTCCTTGTGTAAGGATAATTAAAATAATCAAAATGGATAGTTCTTTAAATGAAACCAAACCTCTTGGCACGGCTCTATAAGGACGGTATTTTGCATCTTCTTCTGCGTCTTTAAATTCATCGAATAATCTTAGTAAAAAGAAAAATCCAAATGAGGTTAACCCTCCAAATAGTAAGGTTAAAAACGAAAAATCCAAATCACCTCTAAGGAATTTAGAATATGACATTGCAGAGAATGCAAAAGTAAAAACCATTAATCCGTATGAAAATATCGGAAAACGTTCGTTTTGGTAAATCCAAAATCTTTTAAAAATATTCAAATCTTTTTCTTCCATAATACATAATATTATAGGTTTCAGGGGAAATTTTACATCACTTAAAAAGGGGATTAATATTTCAAATAAAAAAGATAGGAACAAGTCCTATCTTTTATTAAACAAGGAAGAGACTGTCTTGAGTCGCTCGCATTAAACGGGACTACGTATTTTGCTTTTGTGGTAAAACCCCAAGCAAAATTAACTTCGCCCTCTGCTCGCTCCTCGCTCGAACTCAAAATAGAGTTCTCGTCCATATCCCTCTCAAATAAAAAAGATAGGAACAAGTCCTATCTTTTTTATTTAGCAAGGGAGAGACTCGAACTCTCGACCTCTCGGGTATGAGCCGAACGCTCTAGCCAGCTGAGCTACCTTGCCATATCCTTTTTTCCTATTCATTTTTCAACGGCTTTCGACCGCATAAATCTATCTTACATGAAGAAAAATTTTTTTCAAGTATTTTTTTTGATATAATTAAATCTATGATTAAGGATTTAACAAGAGGTGAGCCGTTAAAGTTAATTGTACTGTTTTCTATCCCACTTTTGATAGGAAATATTTTTCAGCAATTATATAATATTGCAGATATTGTGATTGTTGGCAGAACCCTTGGGGTGGATGCTTTAGCCGCTGTTGGGGCTACTGCACCGTTATTTTTTTTGATTATGTTTGCCGTTGTTGGTTTGAACAATGGGTTTGCAGTAATCACAGGACAGCGATTTGGGGCAAAAGATTATGATGGTGTTAGACGTTCTGCCACTGTTTCAACAATTTTGAGCACAGCTTTCACTTTATTTTTCTCAATTTTGTTTGCTATTTTTATGAAGCCTATTCTTTTTATGATGAATGTACCACCAGAAATTTTGCATGACGCTTATTGGTATATTCAAATTTGTACTTTTGGGCTTGTATTGGTGAATTTTTATAACCTTTTGGCAAGTATTGTAAGAGCTTTAGGGGATAGCAAAACTCCATTATACTTTTTGATTTTGGCATCAGTTTTAAACATATTTTTGGCGTTGTTATTTATTCTGAAATTTCATTGGGGAGTTTCAGGGGCGGCGGTTGCGGTTGTTTTATCTCAAGGCTTTTCAGCGTTATTATGTTTGATTTTTGTAAAATTGAAATTTCCTATTTTACATACAAAAAAATCTGATTGGATTTTTGATTTTATTCATAATAAAGATGATAGAGAATTTGCAAAAGAGCATTTGAGAGTGGGAATTCCTGCCGCCGCTCAATTTTCAGTTTTGGGAATCGGGATTTTAATTATTCAAAGTGTTTGCAACTCTTTTGGAGCTAATGTAATTGCGGCATTTACTGCAGCATTAAGAGTTGAACAGATTGCAACATTACCTATGATTTCATTTGGTATTGCTTTGGCGTCTTTTGTAGCTCAAAATTTTGGGGCAAAAGAAGTTGGAAGAATTAAGGATGGGGTTATAAAATCTTCTTTAATAAATATCGGACTAAGCCTTTTAATGGCATTTGTGATGAGGTTTTGGGGACCTGAAATTATTGAGGCATTTATTGGAAAATCAAACCCTGATGTAATTAAAATTGGTCATGAATACTTATGGATAAGTACATTATTTTATTGTTTCTTAGGTCAAATTTTTATATTCAGAAACGCATTACAAGGTATGGGCAGACCTTTAATTCCGTTGACATCTTCTTGTGCAGAACTTATGGTTAGGGCTTATGCTGCGGCATTTTTAGCGGTTGAGTTTGGGTATTTTGGAATATTTTATGCAGGTCCAATTGCTTGGATTACAGCAGCTGTGATTGTTACTATCGGATATTTTATAAATATTAGAAGAGTAGAAAGAAAATTTGCAAAATAAAAGACAAATTCTTGTCATTCTGGACTTGATTCAGAATCTTAAGAATTTGTCTTTCTCAATCGTTTTTTATTATCTTTTATCTGTTGTTTTTATTATGTGCCAACCAAATTTTGTACCAACTGGATCTGAGATCTCACCGATTTTAAGGTCAAACGCAGTATCGGCAAATGATTGAACCATTTGTTTTCTGTTAAAGTATCCTAAATCTCCGCCACGTCTTCCTGATGGACATTGAGAATATTGCATTGCCGCATCTTCAAATGTGATGTCCCCATTTTTGATTTCTTTTTTAAGTTGAAGTGCTTCTTTTCTGCTACTTACTAATATGTGGCTTGCTCTCACTTCTCTGACATCAATGTTTGGATTGAAGTATCCGCCTGCTGCAAACGCATTTAATCCGCTAAATACGATTGCGATTGATAAAAATAGTTTTATTAATTTTTTCATTTTCTTTCCCCTTTTTAATTAGTATAATATACAAAATTTTAAATTACACACTACAACTGTATAGTTCTTAGTACAAAATAATAACGGTAGTTACCCCAATAAACGATTATTGAGATAAAATTGTTCTCTAAGTCTGATGCTTCTAAATAAGTGTCAGGAATTGGTTCACGTTTTGAACTTTTGAAACGTTTTCCGACAAATTTTAGAGCTTTTTCACGTATAAGCTGAACTTTTGTCATCTTAATTTGAGGTAAGTGATTTTTATAAAAGTCAACCGGTACAATTTCCCTTTGGTAGCAAGGGATTATGTATTTAATTTTTCCTTGTTGTTTGAAAAGAATATACCAAGAACCTTCATGTTCTCTTGGGGTTAATAAATAATACCCCGGTTCGATTGTGATTGATTTGAAAAATAGTGGTGTGGTTAATCTGAACAATGGATATGGTGACCAAGTTGAATACATTGTGTCTTGGTATTCTCCAGGGTCGATATTGTGCATGTACTTAAATTCAGGTACAGGCATGTCACGATACATTTGCTCAACATCAATATCTTGGGTATATTCATCTTCTGCAATTTCTTCGGCATTTACATCATCAGGATAAGTTGCTTCTTGTTGATCTTCAGCAAATGTCGGAGTTGTCAACATAAACAACCCGAATAAAACCATAAATATACCTAGAAAAAATTTTTTCATACTTTGATTTTAATATTTTTTTGTGGAAAATCAATCATTCTAATAATTGATAGTGAAAAATATTATAGACCAGATTTAAACATTGTGTTAAAATAGGTTTATGGATAGACAAGAATTTATAAATGCAAAACGAATTGTAATTAAACTAGGAACAAATGTTTTAAGAAATGATGAAGGTTATGTGTCATTGCCTAGGGTGTACACATTTATTGAGGATATTGCAAACCTTGTAAAATCAGGCAAACAGGTTATCGTAATTACATCAGGTGCTGTTGGTTTGGGTAAAAAACGTTTAGGTTTAGAAGATACTCAAGGAACTGCATTAAAACAAGCGTGTGCGGCTATCGGTCAAGGTAAATTGATGTCAATTTACGAAAACGGGTTTGAAACTTATGGTTTGACTGCGGCTCAAATCCTTTTAACAGAAGATGACTTTTCTGTTCGTGAAAGATATTTGAGTTTGAGAACTACTATGAGTAAGTTATTAGAACTTGGTGTAATTCCTGTTATCAATCAAAACGATACGGTTTCTACTCTTGAGGTGTCATTAAGATATGTCAAAGAGGATTTACAAGTTTGTTTTTCAGATAACGACAAATTATCAGCACTTGTTGCAAGTGAATTAGATGCAGATTTGTTGATTATTTTGTCAGATATTGATGGTTTATACAATGATAATCCTAAGACTAATCCGAATGCGGAACTTATCAAAGAAGTTAATAAAGTTGATGAAAATGTTTTAGCTTTAGCTTCAGGTGTTTCAGACGGTGGTCGTGGCGGTATGGAAACTAAATTAAAAGCAGCAAAACTTGTTACACGTTTTGGCGGTAAGGTTTTAATTGCTAACGGTAAACAACCATACATTATCAAGAGAATTTTTGACGGTGAAGATTTAGGTACTATGTTTTTACCATCAGATGAAAACCTTTCTGATAAAAAACGTTGGATTGGTTATGCGACAAACATTATTGGTAAAATTGTGGTTAATGCAGGTGCTAAAGAGGCATTATTTGCAGAAAAAAGCTTGTTGCCAATTGGTGTTGTAGAAGTTATAAATACATTCAAGAAAGGTGATGTAATTTCAATTTTAGATGAAGACAAAAATGAAATTGCACGTGGTATTGTGAATTATGATTCAGAGTCTTGTAAAAAGGTTATTGGATCACATTCTGATAATATTGCTGAAATTCTTGGATTTAAAAATTATGATGCGATTATAACCAGAGATAATATTACTATTCTTTAATTTTAATTGAAAAATTTTGTGATTCCACGGACTAAAATCCTCTGAATGACAAAAATTTTCAGATATAGGAGAAATTATGAGTAAAGATTTTAAAAAAATTGCTAAAGCTGCTAAACAAGCGTCTTTAGAGATTGCGGATATATCTACAAAGTTGAAAAATGAGGCATTAAACAAAATTGCTGAAATGTTTGAGCTTCATAAGGAAGAAATTTTCGATGCAAACAGAACAGACTTAGAAGAGGCTGAAGAATTATTAGCAAAAGGTGAGATTACAAAATCTACGTTTAATCGTTTAAAATTAGACGAATTTAAAATGCGTGATATGATTCAGGGAGTTCGTGATATTGCTTCGTTAGAAGATCCTGTAGGTAAAAAATTATTCGAAAGAGAATTAGATAAAGATTTAACTTTGTGCAAGGTTTCTTGTCCGATTGGGGTTTTAGGAATAATTTTTGAAGCAAGACCTGATGTAATATCTCAAATTTCAGCGTTAGCAATCAAATCTTCTAATGCTGTTATTCTAAAAGGTGGTAAAGAATCTAAAAATACTAACCAAAAAATCATGGAAGTTATAAATTTTGCACTTGATATGGTGCCAAATTTTCCGCATAATGTAGTTCAGCAAGTATTTTCCCGTGATGATGTAAAAGATATGCTTGAATGTGATGAATATATCAATTTGATTATTCCTCGTGGCGGAAATAAGTTGGTAAAATACATTAAAGAAAATACTAATATTCCTGTTTTAGGGCACGCAAGCGGTATCTGTCATGTTTTTGTTGATAAATTTGCAGATGTTGATATGGCATCAAAAATTGTTATTGATGCGAAAACCCAATACCCAAGTGCTTGTAATGCGGTGGAAACTCTTTTAATTCACAATAGCTTCCAAAGAGCACCTGAACTTTTGGCATCATTACAATTAGCGGAAATTAAGTTAGAAAAAAATCCTGGGGCTTGGGACATTGAATATGGCGAAAAAACATTAGCGTATAAGTTCGTAAATTCTATTGATGAAGCAATTGAACATATCAATACTTATGGTTCAGGACATACCGATAGCATTGTTACAACAAATGTTGAGCGTGCTGAAATGTTTATGAACAAAGTTGATTCAGCAGGTGTTTATTTTAACGCTTCAACTCGTTTTGCTGACGGTTTTAGATACGGTTTTGGGGCTGAGGTTGGAATTTCTACAAACAAAACTCACGCAAGAGGACCTGTTGGCTTAGAAGGTTTGACAATTTATAAATACAAACTTGTTGGTAACGGTCATATTGTAGATGATTATGCTAAAGGTAAAAAACAGTTCCACCATAAAGATATAGTTTAATTTAGACCCTATCACTTGACAAATTCTCTTGTATTTGCTACAATAGTAGTAACAAGTAGGAATGTGTAGGGGAAAGTTATGAACGCAATATCTAAACAGGATTTGATTACAAGAAATTATAATCATATTTATGCTCATGAGATGGCTCATAAAATGGCCGGTGGCAGTTTTGCGGGAAATATTGTTATTGAACGTAATTCTGAAGGTATTCCCGTTGCAGGTCATGTGCCTATCAAAATGCCTGTTTTAGATAAAAGAGATCCACAAAGTACAATTGATCATGCAAATGTTGTTATTCGTGCTGCATTAGCTCCGGGAGATCCTTCTAGTCAGGATTTTAGGGTTGCTGCTCAGGCTGAGAGAATAAAAATGCAAGCACTTGCTTTTAAAGCTAAACACCAAGGTAATAAATTAGATACTCAAGCATAAGGGTATCCCCTCTTACAAAATTATTACAAAATGTACAAATACATGAAATTTGGCGTTTTTTGTATATAATAATATTAAAAACGTAGGAGGTATAATGGAAAATATCGTTTCAAGTTATGGTAACAATAACGAAAGATCAAATATAAACCCAACTCGTATCAAAGTTATCGGTGTTGGTGGTGGCGGCGGAAACGCTGTTAACAGAATGGTTAAAGCTAAACTTGCTGGTGTTGAATTCTGGCAAATGAATACAGATTTACAAGTTTTGACATTCAGTAATGTTCAAAATAAATTACAATTAGGTACATCAACAACTAAAGGTCTTGGTTCAGGTGGCGATCCTTCAACAGGTGAAAAAGCTGCTATGGAAGCTAAAGATGAAATTACAAGAGCTTTAGAAGGTGCTGATATGGTATTTATCACTGCTGGTATGGGTGGTGGAACAGGTACAGGTGCAGCTCCTGTTGTTGCTCAAATTGCTAAAGATTTAGGTATTTTGACAATTGCATTCGTTACAAAACCTTTCTGCTGGGAAGGTAAGAAAAGAATGGCTCAAGCTGAAGCTGGTATTGAAAAATTGAAAAAATACACTGATGCTATTTTGGTTGTTCCAAACGACAAATTACTTCAAGTTGTTGAACGTCAAATGGGCTTGAGAGAAGCATTCTGCGTAACAGATGAAGTTCTTTACAGAGGTATCCAAGGTATTTCTGATATCATCACAATTCCTGGTATGATTAACATTGACTTTGCTGACGTTAGAAAAGTTGTTAAAGATTCAGGTACAGCATTGATGGGTATTGGTAGAGCTCAAGGTGAAGGCAGAGCAATTAAAGCTGCTGAAATGGCTATTAATTCTCAACTTCTTGAATCTTCAATCGATGGTGCACGTGGTATTATCGTTAATATTACAGGTAGCTCAAATATGACATTGTATGAAATCACTGATGCTACAAATATTATCAACAATGTTGTAAGAGATGATGCTGATGTAATTATCGGTACTGCAATCAATGAAGCGTTCCAAAACGAAATTCAAATTACAGTTATTGCAACAGGTTTTGCTGAAAAACCTAACCAAAGTTCAATCAATACTCCACAATTATCAGCAGCGGAGTATTTCCAAGGTAAAACAACAACTTCATCTTCAACAGGTGATTTGAGTTTCCCTAAAATGCCATCTATGAATTTGGATGTTCCAGATTTCTTAAAAAGATAGGTGATTAAAAACTATAAAAAAGAGGAAGTTTTAAACTTCCTCTTTTTTTGTTATCAGAATTTTTAATAATCATCACTACTTATGGTATGAATTTCTAATTCCTCATAACGTCTGGTATGTTTTGTTGCAAAATCTTCAACTTTTTGTATTTCTGCAAGATATTTATTTCTGATTTCAATTGCAGGTGAATTTGGCGGTAGTTGAAGTTGCTTAATCAAATCGATGTATCTTTGGTAGCCTCTTAGTGCCATATTTAGTTTGTTAACATCATTTTTTGCAAGATACATAATACCTGATTTTAACTCTTCTATATGTAAGTATAATAAAGCAGTTTTTGAATGTTGCGGATGTTTTTCAATATCATCTAATAAATCATTAAATGAAGCATCAACAAGTTTTTCAATTTTTCTGTAATTTGTGTTATGAACACGGCGTTTGAGTGTTTGTCTTAAATCTTCTATTTTTTGTGCCCAATTTGGATCATAATCAATGTTTCCAAGTTTTGCATTTTCTTTCTTAATAGCTTTTAATTGAGCATTAGCTGATGCAAATATGCTATCAATACGTTTGATATATTGACACATTCTCTTCATATTTATATCTTTGGCATACAGTTCGATTACTCTTTCTGATAAACCAAGTTGTTCAATGAAAAGAAGTGCTGTTTTTTCATCTGTGCCATGAATTAGTGGGTTTAAAATATAATGAAGAGCTTCGTCTGAATCTAGTGAAACTGTTCTTCCATCTTTCATTTGAAGTTGTGAATTTCTAAATTCATCCCTTACAATATTCAAGTTACCTTCTTTTGCACATTCCATGATGATGTATTGCATATCTAAAATATTTGCAATCGAAAGCCCACCTTTAATATTGTGTTCATAGACCAGTTTAACATCTGCTAATTGAGCTTTTTCTTGTGCAGAATATTTTCGGCTGTCTTCATCTGATGGTTTTGCAAGAAGTAGCATATATTCGTTTAGCATTTCTTCAGGTCTTTTAAGAATTCGGTGTTTCTTTGTGAATTCTTCAAAGTCTGCAAAGATTTCTGCCGCATTATCTTTATTTTTTGCTCTGGCTTTGATGTATTTGTCTAATAGTTCGTATGCTCTGCTTTGATGTTTTGGAGCAAAAACATTCATTACAAATGCTCTTTTGCGGTTTTCAATTTCCTTGATTTCTTCTTTGGCAGAATCAATCATTGTTTTACCGTCAAGAGTTGTTGCATACATACTCATTTCATTAAACATTGTAGTAATAAGTTCTTGTAATTTTGCATAACTTGCATTATCTTCAAGTGCTAATATATTTTGTCCTGCCTTGATTGTGTCTGCAATTGAGTCATCTTCGCCAAAGATTTCAAGAACACTGTAAATTTTATCGTTTACATATTTTCTTTCTTTTGCACTTGGAATATCTTCTGGTGATTTTTTCCATAAGTACTCATAAACTTTAGTTATTGTTTTGTATGCAGTATCTTTTTCTTTGCAGTTTTCAATTTCGTCCATAGACTCATTGATTCCATTGAAAAGTTCTCTGATTAGAACTTCTTCTTCTTTTGCTTCTTCCATATCAATTTTTGGATAAGCAAAATAAGCATTATACTTATCAAATAACATTTGTTGTAATGGTTTATATCTCTTGTTTGGAAGAGAAAGAAGCATTAGTGAATAATAGTAATCTAAATATATGTCATCTAAGGTACGTTTATTTTTATAAACTGCACCACGAAGAATTTTACCAAATTTATTAAAATCATAAATTGGAGTTGTTTCACCCATTTTTACGTTATATTCATAATCTTGATAATAAAGCATAGAAAATAGCATATTCTCAGTTTTTTCATCCATTGCAAGGAATTGTTTTAGAATGTCATAACCTGTAATTGGTTTTATGCCAAGTGCTGCATCATCAATTGTAGAACCGTATTTTTGTTCAAATTCTTTAGATGTCATGTTTTGCATTTTAGTAAAAATTTGAACAAATTCTTCATCTGAATATGGAGAAGCTACATTATCAATCCAATTGATAATATGTTTAGGTAGTTTCTTTTTAACAGATGAAGAATCGTCCAAATCGGCCAACGTGAATCCTAAATTAGTACGTAACATATCCCGTACTTGGTTAGCCAAATCTGTAATTTGTTTATCTTTATTTTCTGCTTTTGGAAGTTTAGTAGTTAATGTTTGCGTAAAGTTAGCTATCATCAAATCAATTGTTTTGTTTAAGCTACCATCGAATTCTGCTTTGTTAATTCCTTTTAGAGAGTTAATCAAATTAGTAATTTGTTTTTTGGTAATTCTGATGTTATTTTCTTGTGCGAATTTTGCTAATAATTTTGCAACATCTTCTCTTATGCTTTCTGTTCCATATTGTGTGATTTCAGGATTTTTACCAAAAGCATAGTTAAAGTTTTTACGAGCATCTAGTCTTATTAGTTCTTTATTTTTTCTCAAATCTTCCATTGTTGTATGTTTAAAGAAGATTTTTTCTTCTGGGAGATCCCTATAAGATTGTAATAGTGCAATTTTTTCAAATAGAACTTTTAATTGGTCGCTATCTGGTAAATTGTCGTAGGCTTCTTTTGTTTGAATTCCTTTATCAAATGGTTGATTACCAAAGACTCTGCGTTGAATTCTTAAGAAATCATTGTAAGCATGTTCACCGATAAATTTTGTTTTATTGATAATTTCACGAACTTCAGTTTGACTTTTTTCGGATGTTAATTTTTTAAAGTGATCGAAATCTCTTAGTGGATCAATCAATGCATTTTGTCTGATTCTTCTAACCTGCATATCCGCAAGTGGAGATTTACCCGCAATTGTAGTGTCTTCGTGCATAGCAAAACGATACTCTTCAGTTTCAGCTAGTTTTGTTTTGCCGATTTCATTTTGTAAGTTTTCTACAAGTTTACCGTTTAGATATTTGCTATCTGTGATGTAACCTAATTCCCCACCGAATTTTCTTCTGTAATCGGTTCTGGTTAATCCCGCTTCGTCAACCCAAGTATTTGCGTGTTCTGTTGGACCCCAAGAGTTATCGTGGAATAGAGCTTCTTTTGTTTCAAATCCATTCTCTGTTTTGATTGTTACAGGTCTGATATCTGCTACATATTGAGCGTGCATAGCAGGGTGTCTATGGTTAACGGATGTACCTGTTACACCTGAATATGGTGAAGATTTGATTTTCGCAATCGCAAGTGGACCATTTGTTTCAGCATAATATGGTCTATCTGTCATGTGTTCAAAAATTCTTACTTGTTGGTTTGCATCAAGTCCAGATTTTCCTTCACTCATATATTCATGACCCTTTTTAAACCCAACTTCCCTGTGTAGTTCGTTAAGTTCTTCTTGGATATCTTTATGTTGGTATTTTAGGGATCTTGTTACTGATGAGTACCATTGATTAATTTTTTTCTCAATTTGGTCTAGGACTTCTTTTTCGTGTTTTGAGAAAGTAAATAATTCAATTGGTAAATCTTTTAATTCCAGTTCTACACCATTATGATTTGTTAATGCGTTTGAAATTTGAGCAAATCTTTCTTGTAACATTCTCAAATCTTTTTCAGGAATTATAGAGCCCGCATTTTCAAGTTTTTTCATGATGATAGGTTTTGCCATTACTGTATTTAAGATTGTGCCATTTTCATCACGAATTTCTAACATTTGTTGGAATAGGGTGGTAATTTTTGCGGTTTCGTTAAAGTTATTCCCAACAAATTGCATTATTTGACTAATTTCTTCCATAGTTGCTTCAGGTGGAAGTTTATGTAGGGTCTTAAATTTAGCAATCATCTTTTCTCTTGGTGGATTTTCTAAGAATACTTCGTTTAATTCTTCGAATTTTTCTTTAAAATCTTGCATAAGACTTTTCTTGCCAATAGAGTTGAAAATTTGGATATATTGTTCTTCTGTGCAATCTTCACTTTGTAGAATTTTTGTATATTTATCTAAAACATCAAGAACTTTACGTTTATCTTCTTTTACATTCAAATTAGATGCCATCATTCCAAGAACTGAAGGTTTATTTGCCTTGATAGCTTTTCTCGCAACTTCAATATCGTTGATTAATGCTTCTTTTCTGCTTCCAAGTGTAATATTTTCATAAAAACTATCCATAACAGCTGTCATTATATAGACAAATGTTTCTCTATTTGTTTTTAGGGCTTCGATTAGAAATTCTGGATCATTTTCTGTGCCAAGGTTTCTTGCTAGACCTTCTTGGATTTTTGGATTTAGTTTTCCTGTTTCCAATTTTTTGATTAGCATATCGATATTTTTAATAATACGGGTTTCTCTATCTGGAATATTATAAGCGATAGTTAAATCTTCAAGGACTTCAGGGATTTCTAAACCCCATTTGTATTGAGTTCTGTATGTTGCAGCTGCTTCATATAAGCCTTTGGCTCTGCTATAGATTTTTGCTTGGTGGCTTCTTGATTGTGTTTTTCCTAGTTTGTTGATAGTTTGAACAAGTTCAAGAATTTCTGGAGTTTTTTGTTCCAGTTTTTCCAAGTTTTTGTTAGGCAAACTGATAGATAAGAACGCATTGATTTTTTCAAGTTTTGCTTTTTCTGTTTCGTTTGGTAAGAATACAAAATCACGAGTGTAGTCTTTAACCTTGTCAGCTTTGCTTGAGTTACTTACTTCAAGTCGTAACAAGTCAGTAAAGACTGTTCTAAGTGTTTGTGAATCAGTGTTTGGAGCTATTTCAGCCAAGATATTTCTTAATGTTGAATTTAGTCTAACAACTGATTCAATATTGCCTCTTGCTTTTTGAACATCATTTTCTTTTTGAGCTTTTTCTACTTGTTTCTTGTAGCTACCAATGGCGTCTTTTGCTTTTAATAAGGTTCTATAATAATCCTGTTTTGCTTCCATTTCTTTTGTTGGCAAGTTAGGCATTAAGTGGCAATCGTGGAAAGTATCAAAATCTTCTTTATCAAAAGTGCTATACATTCCGATAAATTCATTACCTGAACCTGTTGTATTTGCAATATGCATCCAATAAAGGGCAGAAGTATCAATAATTCTGTAACCTTTTGTTAGTGCATAATCAAAGTCTAAACGGGTTTTAGAGATAGGTACTTTTGTACCTGAACCAAGTTTATTTATATCGTAAACCATAAGAACTGGTGAATCATCAAGTTCTGACATAATAATATCCACAAAATTTACTTTGTCTTCATAAGCAAGAGCTTTTCTGCAAATTGAAATAGCAGCACACATACCGTGTTCAAGCTGGTTAATAGCTTTGATATTTGGAATTTTTGATTCAGGAGTATCAACTGTGATGTCGTTGATAATTTCAGCTAAAGCCTGAGTTTTTTTATCTGCAAGTTGAGGATTGATTTTGTACTCAGGACTCATAAAATGATTTAATCTGTTCAAGATGTATAATTTTTGAGCAGTTGAAACTTCTGTTGAAATAATGAAATAATCAAGGTTTCTGCCTAATTGCTTGATGTTTTCGTTTTCAATTTTTTCAAGTTGTTTAGGGTCAACCTGTGAAATAATTGATGAGCGAAGTTCTAAAAGTTGTTTTTCTTCCTCTGTAAGAGGTTTAGATTTGCGTAATTGTTCTAATCTTGGTGTTAATCTTTCTTGAATTTCAGGTGATGATTTTGCTAGGGATTTTGTAATTGCATCATCAAGTTTTACTTGCCAATCATTAAACTGGCTTTTACCTAAATTAATATGTGTTTGATATCTTAAATTTTCTGCAACATCAAGTAAGAATTCAGCATTATCTTGCCCCGGGACTTCTGAAAGACTTTCTATTGCCTTGTTAATACGTCTTTGGTTAATCGTGTTTAAATTATAAGGATTGTTTTCTTTTAATTGTGCTACGGCTTTTCTGTCTTCCCTTTTGCCCTTGAAGTTTGGAGCAAATGGATTTATGCTATATATTTTCATTATTTTTCCCTATCAAAATCGTATGTCGGATAAACGTTGATGAATAATATTTTTTGCCATGTTTTTAGTTTAATATTTACATTTGTAATAATTTTTGAAACATTAAATAAAAGTTAAAAATACGGGTTAAAAGATTAAAATGTGTTAGAGTATTATTATAAGATTTTATGAGGAAATTAAAATGAGTAATCAACCTGAAGTGATACAATATCAGACATCTGGGACTTGCTGTCAGGTAATGCAGGTGGCAATTCTTGATGGTAAAATATTAGAAGCAGAATTTTATGGCGGATGTCATGGTAATTTGCAAGGAATTAAAAGCCTAATCAGAGGAATGTCTGTTGATGAGGTAATTGAAAAATTACAAGGAATTAAATGTGGTCCAAAATCAACAAGCTGTCCTGATCAATTGGCACAATGTTTAATCGAATATAAACAAAAAAGTCTTACACAATCAAAATAGAGGTGAAATTATGAAAATAGCAGTAACTTATGATAATGGCGAAGTTTTTCAACACTTTGGTCATGCTGAACAATTTAAAATCTATCAAGTAGAAGATGGTACAATTACATCTTCAGAAGTTGTTTCAACAAATGGTTCTGGGCATAGTGCAATTGCTCAATTCTTAGTTGACAATTCTGTTGACACACTTATCTGTGGTGGTATTGGAGGCTGTGCTCAAAGAGCTTTAGCTGAAGGCAATATCAAACTTTATGGTGGTGTTGTTGGTAGTGCGGATGAAGCTGTTTCAGCGTTGTTATCAAATTCATTAGTGTTTGATCCTAATGCAAAATGTTCACATCACGAACATTCTCATACAGAAGGTGAACATCATCACGCTTGTGGCGGACATTGTCATCACTAATTAGACAAAATGTTTAAATGGCGGGATTTGATTTCAAATCCCGCCATTTTTATTCCTCTCTTTAAATTATAATCTCCAGTTCATACCGCCTTGGAAAATTACACCTAATCTTCCGATATTTCTAACTGTTGCTTGACCATACATGTTAAATCTATCAGTGAATGATCTTGTGAAACCAAGTCCGTATTGTAAGTATCCGTTTTTCATTTCAATATCAGATAAGCCAACGTGTCCTGCAGATCCGCCCATACCAGGGATGAAGTTCCAAGCGTATGCTACTGTTGCGTATGTACTCCAGTTTTCGTGGTCAATAACGAAGTTCACACCAGGTGCGATATTAAAGCCGTTTAAGAATCCTGCAGTCATACTCATTTGACCGTAGTTACTATGCCAATTTTGTTGACCAAATAAGTTGTATGATAGTGTCAAGTTTGGTTGAACTTTGAAGTGTGAACCAACTTTCCAATCATAAGAAGATCTTGTTGCCAAACCTAGGAAGTAGTTGAACGCATTTTCTGAGTATTCAGCAAGATCAATGTTTGCACCATAAACACCAACATATGCTAAGGCTGAGTGCATTGCATTATCCTTCATAAATGTACCCATAAAGCCTGTTTGAGCACCGTTTTGCCACATTCCAACTCTATTATATGTTTGACGTCCGCCGTTGTATGCTAAGTAAGCTGTTGGCATCCAGTTCCAACCATTTTTAAGTTCTCTTAAACCAAAATCACCACCAACGATGAAGCCCCAAGAGTTGTTTCTAACCTTACCAACTCCTGCATTAACTTTTAGTGTTTCTAAGTTACCATAAACTTCTGTCCAAATTTGTCCGTCACGTAAAGTTCTTTCGTAACTTGCATTTCCATCAAGTACGGCAGATTTGTTTTTCAACATTTGATCTCCGTTTGATGCAAAATGTCTTAAATGAGCACGATTGAACAATGTATCATTGAATGACAATTGGTTCATGTATGATGCTAAACTTGAAACTTGTCCACGATATACTTCTGGATTAAATCTTGTTAAGTCAAATGTATAACTTCCATCGTTTGCTGCTGATGGGTTAAGTTTATAGTAACCGATTGGTGTAAAGATTTCTTTATCTGTTGCTGCAAAGGTTACTTCTTTTCCTAAATCATCTGTTTTAAAGATTTTGCCAAGTCTTATACTTCTTTCAATTGGTGCATCATAACCAAAAATATCTCCGCCCAAGTTGTAATCAGAAATTTTAATTGTACCTTCTGTGTCTGATGTAGCAACTCTGATTGAGTTTGCAGTGATTGTATCGGTTGATGCTTGAGCGTTGCTTCTTGCGTTGATATCAATAGCAAAGTTTGCAACTCCACCACCGAATTCACCATTATTGATTGTCAAATTATTGATAACGTTGTTTGTTTTAACGTTATTTGCCATATTGATAAGACCTGAAGTATCAATATTTATTTGGTTTCCGCCGTCAACTTGGATAAGTCCTTTTGATGCAAGGTAATTCATTACTGAAGTATCATCGATAACAACGTTTCCGCCTTGATAAGCAGGACTGTTTGTTGAGAATGTAAGAATTGAACCTTCTTTCAAATTCAAATTACCGCCGGTAATCGCACTATTTGCATCTGCAAGAACTAAATTTGAACCTGTTAATGTTGTATTACCGCCTGTTTGAACAAATGTTCCTGCTTCAGTTGTAACTTTTGTTAAATCATCTGATATGTATAAATTACCGTTTGTAACTTCGATATGGCCATTTGTTATGTCATTTTTAGTTAGGTTAACTTCAGCAGTATCACCATTTACTTTAAGTTTTGAACCTGCTTCGATTTCTACAACAGAATCAGTATCAACAACTCCGCCTGTTGTTGTGTAAGTACTGTTGTTTTTAAGAGCGAATTTGCTTCCTGCAACATTCAATATTGAACTGTTGTTTTTGCTGCTTAAAATTGCTAATTCACTGTTATCAGTAACGTTAACAGTTCCGCCTGTAATTTGGCTATTTGCATCGTTTATAACTAATGATGAACCACCTGAAATGTTTGCAACACCTGATGATTGGCTATAAATTCCATTTGCTGAAGTTGTTTTCTTAACTCCGTTTTTGAAGTTTAGTGTGCCTTCTCCAAGTGCGAAATGTCCGCCGTAAACGTCATTATTTCCGTCAATAGTTACGTTTGCATTTTCGCCATTTACAATAAATGTTGCACCATCAACGATTGAAACTTGTGATGCTTCATCAATTGTTCCTCCTGTTGTAATGTATTTTGAACCTGCACCAAGTGAGAATTTACCACCTGTTGAGTTTAATACTGATGAATTTTCTGATGAGTTGTTAACATTAAGTTCGCCAGTTGATGTGATGTTTACTGTACCACCTGTGATTTTACTGTTTGCATCATTTAAAACTAATTTTGAATCGTCAATGTTTGTAGTACCGCCTGATTGGTTGAATTTAGCAGTACTAATTCCTCTTGTATTGTTTTTGTTTGAAATCAAGTTTAGTGTACCGTTTGAAACATTGATTTCACCATTCCAACGGTCATTTGTATCAATATTTGTAGTGCCACCTTTTACATTAAGAACGCTGTTTTCATTGATAGTAACAGTTGCACCTGTTTCGATTGTGCCGTTTTCGATGTTTAGTGTACCGTTTTCTGCCCCAGAGCCGATATTAACATTTCCACCTGAGATAAGGTCGTTTTCGTTGTTTAATGTGTTGCCTTCTCCTGTTACTGTTAATGTTCCGCCTGTTTGTTTTAAAGTACCGGATGCGTTTTTGGTACTTCCAGCCATGTTCAAAATGCCGTTTGTTAGATTTACATTACCATTCCAGTTGTCATTACTATCAAGAGTAATTTTTCCGCCTGAAATGTTTATTGTGCTATCAAGAGCTAAATTTGTATTTACACCTGAATCAATTTGACCTTTTGAAACGTTTAAAGTTGATGCTGCAGATTCTGTACCAATGTTGAAAGTGCCGCCTGATAACAAATCGTTTGAATTGTTTAATTCAAAAATGTTATCACTAATTGTTGTTGTACCATTTGTTTGGGTAAATACCGCATCAGTTGTTTTTGTAATTCCAACAAGAGCAAGACTTCCGCCTGATACATTAACTTTACCGTTCCAAGTATCTTTATCGTCAAGAGTAACTTTTCCACCTGAGATATCTAAAGTCGCATTAGAATTTACGTTTGTTGTTGCAGTTGAGTGAATAGTTCCTGCTGTAACCCCAACAGTAGTTGAAGATGTACCATCACCTATATTAAATGTTCCGCCTGCAACACTATCAGATGCGTTGTTTAAGTTAAAGCCTGTGCCTGTAACAGTTGTTGTACCGTTGCTTTGAGCAAATACGCCACTGGTATTTTTGTTGGTAGAATTGATATTTAATATTCCGTCAGAAACATTTACTGCCCCATCCCAAGTTGTATTTTTGTTCAACGAAACAGTTCCGCCTGTAACATTCAAAGAACTTGCATTTGTAATATTAACTTTAGTATTTCCACCGATATTACCTGCTGAAACATCCATACTGCTTGTTGTTGTTCCATCACCAATATTAAGTGTTCCGCCTGTAATACTATCTGCAGAATTATTTAAGTCAAAACCTGTTTCTGTAACGGTTGTTGTACCTTTAGTTTGAGTGAAAATACCATTTTTATTGGTAATTCCAACAAGAGCAAGGCTTCCGCCTGATACATTAACTTTACCGTTCCAAGTATCTGTATTATCAAGAGCAAGACTTCCACCTGAAACATTTGTTGTGGTATTGTTGTTAAGTTTAACTGTTGCTCCGCTTTCAATACTACCTTGTTCAATATTTAAAGTTGTTCCGCTTGCAATATTTAATTTACCGCCAGAAACTTTATCTGCTTCGTTGTTAAAATCAAAAGTTCCTGTTGAAATAGTTGTTTCACCACCTGATTGTGTGAATTTGGCAGATGATTTTTTATTTATATCTGAGATTGAAAGAATACCGTCAGTAACGTTTAAATCGCCTGTCCATGTATCACCGGCATTAAGATTTACTTCCCCGCCTGATACATTTAATTTTCCGTTTCTGTTAATGTTAACAGTTGCACTTGATTCAATATAACCTTGAGAAACGCTGACTTCGGTTGTAGTTGTTTTGTTTCCGATATTGAAAATTCCACCTGAAACGATATCATCCCCGTTATCAAGGTCAAAACCTGTTCCAACAACTGTTGTTTTACCGTTTGTTTGTGAAAAACTTGCAGTTGGTTTTTTGGTTACGCTATCAAGGGTTAATTCTCCACCTGATACATTGATTGTACCTTCCCAATTTGAGCCTGAACCAATATCAACGTATCCGCCTGCAACATCTAAGCTGGAACGTTCTTTGATGTTTACGTTAGTATCCGCAATTGCCCCTTGAGTTACTGTGAATTTTGAAGCGTTAGTGCCGTTACCAATTGTTAAATCTCCGCCAAGAATACTATCATTTTCGTTATTTAGACTGAATGTTTTGCCTGTAACGGTTGTTGAACCACCTGTTTGTGTAAATGTATTTGTGTTAGATTTTGTAATTCCAACAAGTGCAAGGCTTCCTGATGAAATATCAATGTTTCCGCCAATTGTGTCATCAGCATCTAGTGTTACGCTACCGCCAGATACGTTTAGGGTGCTTTTATCTGTTAGATTGACTGTTGAATTTGTTGTAATTGTACCTTTAGAAACATTTAGTTTTGATGTAGTAGAACCGTTACCAACATTAATTGTTCCACCATCAAGTAAATCAGAGGTGCTGTTTAAGTCAAATTTTGTTCCAAGAACATTTACTGTTCCGTCAGTTTGGGTTAAAGAACCTGTTTTTTGAGTGTTGTTAACGTTTAATGTTCCACCACTCATATCAATTATACCACCCCAAGTGTCCCCACTATCAAGTGAGAATGTTCCGCCTGTTAAATCAACTGAGCTATCTGCGTTCAGGTTAATTGTCGCATCATTTGTTATAGAAGCGTTATTGAATTTCAATGTAGCAGTGTTTGTAGTGGTGCCGATATTAAGAGTCCCGCCATAAACTTCATCTAATGAATTTGTCATAGCAAATGAAGAACCTGTAATGGTTGTGGTTCCTCCAGCCTGAATAAATGAGGCATCAGAACTTTTAGCGGCGTTGTTTATTGTCAGAGTTCCGCTTTCAATCCCAATCATTCCGTTTAGAGTATCTGCGGAATCAAAAGCTACGCTTCCACCAGAGATAGCAAAGATTGAACTTGTTCCAATATTTGTGTTTACTGCACTAGAAATTGAACTAGAACCTGTAATAGAGAATGTTCCATCATTGATGTTTAGATTTCCGCTTGTGGCGTTAATTGTGTCGTTAATTAATGATGTTGTATAGCCTGATACATCTAATGTTCCACCTGTTAGATTCACAGAAACAGAGTCTGTTGCACCACTTTGCCATACATAATCATTAGTAATTAAGCCAGTGGTAGTTGAGAGAGAGCCGGCGTTAGCATTTGCTGTTGATGTAGAACCGATAGAAACTGTTTCAGAGAACGCAGGAATTCCTGTATTACCTACCATGGCAATACAAGCAGCAACAGCCAAAAATCTCTTCATTCCCTTATTCATTAATTTCTAGTTTATTATTGTTCTAAGATACGTATCCAATAACATTGTAATATGTTTCTTAGAATGTTCAAGAAATTAGCATTTTGTTACATTTTAAAGGATAATTTTATTTCTGAAATTTTCTTGTTGAACAATGTTGATTAATCTATTTAAGAATGCTTTGTATCTTGCTCTTACAGCTTCGCCTGAAAGTACGATGTCAGCTTCTTCTTTGCAAGGACGGATATAGATTTCAGCTTTATCAGATGCATTTTTGTAAATGCCGTTTGCAGATTCGCCTAAGCCTCTTTCTTCTGCACGTACAAAAAATCTATCTTTTTGAACATTTGCTCTAACATCAACGTAGATTTTAAATTCAAATGCATCTTTGATTTTTTCTGTTAATGTAAATAAACCTTCTGAGATGATAATTTTTGATGGATTTGCCAATGTATGATTGTCGTGGCGGATTGCAGTTCCTGACATATCATATTTTGGTAAATATACAGAATTGCCGTTCAAAAGTTCTTTGATATGTTCACTCATAAGCTCTAATTCTAATGCTTGAGGAACGTCTAAGTCATAATTTTTTGCAAATTCTGCGAAGCTTCCTGCGGCTTTAACCATATCAGAACGGTCATAGTAATAATCATCTGTGTTTACACGAGTAATAACATCTTCAATCTCGAATTCAGTTGCAAAAGATTTGATTGTATCAATGATATCAAGTGTGATGGTAGATTTTCCACTTGCGGTTTCTCCTGCGATACCGATTGATGCTGGACGAGAAATGTGTCCTGATAAATATTTTGCCAATTTTGATAAAATTGCTGGCTTATAGCTAACAAGTACCGAACCTTCTGATTTTAGTTCTTCATCAAAAATCTTTTTTAATCTCTCTTCAACAGACTGAACTCTGTTATACGGGGTTGAAACATACATCTTCTTAGTATTTAATGCAGTTTCTTCTTTTGTTTTGTGAAGTATATATTCTACCATTACTCACCTTTTTAAAAATCTATTACTACATGTATAGTCTTTTTCATGACTATACCAAAAGTAAGTTCAAAAAAAAATATTTTTTGTCAAAATATTAACTTTGGTAAATATAATGTAACATTTATTTTTGTTAGGCAATTTTTCACTGAAAAAATACTTTAATAAATCATAGGGGAAATAGGAGAAAATATTTAATGAGTTTAGAAAGTTTGAATGCGATTAGTACAAGTAGTTCTGTTGCTAGTAGTTATGAAAAAAAGGGACATAGTCCTGCTATACATGATGGAATTGTATGTATTGTTGTACGAGATCCAAAAACAGGTAAAACTTATAAAATGACATACGAACAGTATGTTAAATATTTACATGATAGATTTGTAAAAAATAAACCTCAAGATAAAAAAGAAAATTCATATGAACTTGGTTCTGAAAAAAATGGTGTTCGAACTATTGATGTTGAAAATGTTACAGAATCAACTAAAGCTGGTTCATCAGCACCAAAGGATTATGCTGCTAATCCAGAAAAATATCAAGAATATAAAAATAATATTGAAGAAGAAAATGGTTTGATTGATAAATTTGCTCAAGGTAAACGTGGTGATTGTTATCTATTAGCATCAATCGAAGCAATTAAAAACACAAAAGAAGGTCAAGAAATTTTGCAGAAAAACGTTCAGGAAAATTCTGACGGTTCATACACAATAACTTTACCTGGTGCCGTTGTTGTTAGAAATCACTATATTGAGATTGGTGAAGAAGACAAATGTGCAATTACAGGTCGTTATACAATTACAAAGGCTGCTATTGAAAAAGCAAAAGAACAATCAGGCAGAGCGTATGCTTTTGGTGATATCAATGTAATTTTATTGGAATTAGCAATGGAAGCATTTAGAGCGGAAGTTGCACAAACTAATAAAGCTCTTGGTCAAAAAAGTGAAAGATATATTGCCGGTTTAATTGGTCCATGCTATAAAAACGACCCATTAAGTGGCGGAGAAATGTATGATGCTATTTTCATGTTGACAGGGCAAAAATCTGATGTTTACGATGGCGGAAAAAGAAAAAAGGAAACTTGTAAATTATATAAACCTGGTGAATATGGTTATGTTGGAGAAAATTCAACAAAGCTTTCAAAAGGTAATATTGGTAAAAACTCAGATTTAGTTGAAGTAAATCAGGTTTATGATAAAGATTCAGATTTGCAAAAGTTACTTGACAAATATGCTGGCAAAGAAGATCAATTCTGTATCACGGTTGGATTTATGGTGGCTGTGGATGGTCCAGATGGTACAACTAAAGCTGGTGGTGGTCATGCTTTAACGGTAACAAAGATTACTGACAAGTACGTAGAAGTTGTAAACCCTTGGAATACAGCTAGAAAAGAACGAATCCCTCGTGGTGATTTTGAAAAAATGGCTTGTGCTTTAACTGTAACAGAAATGAGCAAAGATAAAGTAGATAAATATTATGAAGAAAAGGTAAATAAAAACCAAGAAAAGAAAAACGTTTTTAATTGGTTATTTAAGTAATTCTTTAGTTGTTGTCCTCATAATTTTATTTCAAAATTGTAAAAAGACCTCTGATAATTTATTTTATCAGGGGTTTTATGTTATAATTTTTTCAACAAGTAAAAGTTAAGTAGGGAGTGTGAATTTATGAATATTAATACTAATTATCAAAATATTTCTGATAGTTATTTATTTTCAACTATCAACAAAAAAGTAAGAGAATTTGCCGAAAATAACCCTGATAAAAAAATTATCAGATTAGGTATTGGGGATGTTACTCTACCTTTATGTAAAGTTGTTGTTGAAGCATTGAAAAACGCATCAGATGAAATGGGCGTAAAAGAAACTTTTAGAGGTTACGGCCCTGAGCAAGGTTATGAATTTTTAAAATCTAAAGTTCAAGCATATTACACAGAAAATGGTGTAAATCTTGATGGTGATGAAATTTTCATTTCAGACGGTGCAAAATCTGATTTAGGTAATATTTTAGACTTGTTTGCAGTAGATAATACAGTTTTAGTTCCAGATCCTGTTTATCCTGTTTATGTTGACACAAATACAATGGCAGGAAGAAAAATTGTTTATATCGATGCAAATGCAGAAAATGATTTCTTGCCACTTCCTGATAAATCTGTAAAAGCAGATATCATTTACTTGTGTTCGCCAAATAACCCAACAGGTGCGGTTTATAACAAAGAGCAATTAAAAGCATGGGTTGATTATGCAAATGAAAATAATGCAGTAATTCTTTTTGACTCAGCTTATGAGTGCTTTATTTCAGATGAAAATTTACCAAGAACAATTTTTGAAATCGAAGGTGCAAAATCTTGTGCGATTGAATTTTGTTCATTATCAAAAATGGCAGGTTTCACTGGTACAAGATGTGGTTGGACAGTTGTTCCAAAAGCGTTGGCAGATGGTGTTTTGAATAAAATGTGGTTACGCCGTCAAACAACAAAATACAATGGTGTTCCATATGTTATTCAACGTGGTGCTGAGGCTGTGTTTACAGAAGCTGGTAGAAAAGAAATTTCTGAAAATCTAAATTACTACAAAGAAAACGCTAAACTTATTGCTGAAGTTCTTAAAAAACATAATATTTGGTACATTGGCGGTGAACATTCACCATATTTATGGTTAAAATGTCCAAATGGCATGACTTCTTGGGAATTCTTTGATTACTTGTTAGAAAATGTTCAAATCGTTGGAACTCCTGGTTCAGGATTTGGTAAAAATGGGGAAGGTTATTTCCGTTTAACATCTTTCGGTAGCAGAGAAAATACTTTAGAAGCGGTTAAAAGATTAGATGAATTTTTAAAATAGTTAAAAGCGGGATTTTATCCCGCTTTTTTAATAGCAATTAATTTATTCTTCTGGTTTTTATATAGAAGTAGGAGAAAATATGATAGATTCAGTATCACAAATATCTGGTACAAACTTAATTAAGCAAAAAGTTGAACAAAATCAACAATCTCAACCTGTTGAAACTAGAGTTGTACAGGAATTACCTGATAGCAAAGCTATTACAGGACAAGATCTTGTTAGTGGTAATAATATTTCGTTTAAAGATTTAGATAATCTTTTTAAAGAGATTAAGGATAAAAACGGTAGAGAATTTTGTGATAAAGCTTACGATGGGCTTGTAAAACTTATGGGCTTAGAGGGAATGGCTCCTGAAAAAATTACTTGGGAAAAGAACGAAGGTCGTGATTATATTGTTGGAGATTATAGGTTTTATAATAACTCAGTAGTTTTCTATACAGATACTTTTGACAAAATGGACAAGGCAACTCAATTAGGTATAATTGCACATGAACTTACTCACTGTAAGCAGCTTGTGAATATGCTTAGAACTGAGGGTTTATCAGTAGATAAAATTGCTTATGCACATGCGGTTGCAGATATGAGAGCGATGTTAATCAACAATCCTGCGGTGATGGAAAAACACAAAAAAGCAAAAGCTGAGGGTAAAGAAAAAGAATTTATTCAAAAAAATACTATGCTTTGGGCGATGAAAACCGCAGAAGAAATTAAACAGGCTCATTCTAAGACCCTGCAAATGCCAAAACATCCTTTAAATTCTGAAAATGGTAAAAAGGCTCAAGCGGATTGGGTTGCAAAATATAATTACAATGGTGCTGATATGGAAAGTTATAGTAAAAACCCTAACGAAGTTGAGGCTATGACTTTTGAAAATATGATTAAGGGTGCATTTCAAGTTTTCTGTAAAATGGAAAAATAAGTTAAGTAATTTTACATCCTTGATAATTTAGTTTTGTTAGATGTATTATGAAACTAGATTAAGGATGGTCTGATGGTAGATTTTAAAAAAGTTTTAATTATCCGCACAGGTGCAATTGGTGATGTAATTCATACTACCAATACTTTTCGTGCGATAAAAGAAGCCCATCCTGAAGTTGAAATTCACTATCTAACATCAATTGATACAAAGTTATTAGAATTTGATAAAAATATTTTTAAAGTTTGGGCAATTAAAGATAAGCAGTTGAAAGTCTTTTCAAAATATATGAAAGAATGGGCTCAAATTTTGAAAGCTGAAAACTTTGATGCGGTAATCAACTTGCAACCATCTGTGAAATTGAGAATGCTTGCAACTATGGCGGGTATTAAAAACCAATTTAATTATGAAAAAAATCCGAAACATCACGCTGTGATGAATTATTGGGAAACTGCTAAAAAAGCTTTCCCTGATATTAGACAATATTCAGATTTAAAAATGTATTTAGATGAGGAAGTTTCTGAGAAAATGAAAAATGAACTTTCTCAATACCGAAAACCCCTAGTAGTCCTAAATGCAGGACATGTTTTTGCCAAAAGGCAAGGTCGTACTTACCCTATTGAAAAATGGATTGAATTAGGCAACAAAATCCAAGAAAAATATAATGGAACAATTGTTATAACAGGTGTTAAGGCAGATTGTGAAGTTCTAAAGCCCCTAGAAGCAATCCCTAACACAGTATCTTATGTTGATAAACTTACCCTAGAAGAAAATTCAGCGTTGATTAAAAACGTTGATATGTTGATATCTGGCGATAGCGGACCATTACATATTGCTGCGGCTCTTGGAGTTAAGGCAATCGGTTTGTTTGGTTCTATGCCGATATCAAGATTTAGACCTTGCGGAAGAAATTGTTCCGTAGTTTTATCCCCAATGAAATGTGCCCCATGTGATCATATTAGATGCAAGTATTTGAGAGGTTCAAAAGACTTGTATTCTCCTTGTATGAAAATAATTGAAACAGACGATATAATGCTTGAAGTTGATAAATTATTTGCTAGTGGTCACATATAAGGAGAAAAACTATGATTACAAAAGAAGTCAATGATTGGATTCGTAAAGTCGAAACCAAAAATTATTCGTCTTGGGACATTATGGAGGAGTTTGCAAGATTCCATAAATACTTGTCAAAAGAAGAAGTTATTCACATCAAAAAAAGACTTGAAAAAAATATTAAACGTTAACTGCATCTAGTAAACAGCTGAAAAATATGTTATAATATTCATATAGTTTTGCGAGGTTTCTTTACATGTCGTATTATGATGATTTGCTGGAAAAAATCCCCAAGATAAAACGAGTTTTGGATGATGATACAAATTGTCCAATTTACCACTATACAAAGCCTGAAAAATTGTTAAACATCTTATCAGGTGGGGCAATAAGATTTTCTAATGCGTTGTATCTTAATGACAAAGAAGAAATCGCATATTCTTATCGTTTGATTGTCAATTTGATTGATGAGTTTTCTAATGAGGGTTTGAACCCTGATTTATTTGACAAGGTTAAGGCACATTTTCGCAATAAGTATAAACATATCGTTGATGGAAATAACGATTTTGTTAATAAGTTAGAGTATTTTACTACTTCATTTTCAACCGAAAGTGATAATTTGACTCTTTGGAATAATTACGCCAAAGGTAAGAATTACACAGGTTATAATATCGGTTTTGATAAGAAGAAATTAATTACAGATATGACAGAACACGGTTATCTTCCTGTTTATGGCAGTGTAATTTATGATAAACAAAAACAGGTGAAGATTATTCATGCGATTTTTAAAAAGTGGAATCAGTTGTTTAATCGTGCGTTAAAATGCAAAAAGAACAATGAAGTTAAACTCTTTGATATTTTATTTGAGTTGTTGGATGTTTTGAGTATTGTGAGTATTTTCTTCAAAAATCCTCAATTTGAGTATGAACGTGAGTTTAGAATTGTAATTGTAAATGTTTACGGTATTGAGGGTTCTAAGCCAACTGGAATTGTAGAGAAAAACGGACTATTTGTTCCATATCTTGAGTATAAGTTTGATAAAGATTCTGTGAAATCAATAAATATTGGTCCAACTTTTGACGAAAATATTTTCTATACAAGCACAAACAGAATGCTTCACAACTTTGGATATGAAGACATAGAGGTTTATCGTTCAAAAATTCCGCTAAGGTATTAGGCTCTGGACGATTCAATTCTAGCGTCGTTAATTAAGATATTTTCCCCAATTGATAAACCTTTTGAGTATTTCATTGTTTTGAATATGTTGTCTAAAGGTGTAAATGTTGGGTGAGTTAGTGCTTGAATTTCAAGTTCTCTTGCCCCAATTTCTAAAGGTCGCTTAATGTATGCTAATGGAGTTCCGTTTGGTAGTCCTTGAGTGTAAGTTTCAATAACCATAGCTTCAGGTGAACCATACTTAATCTCAGGCATTTCTGCAATCATTTGTTCAAATAGTCTTCTGCCTTCTGGCTTAAGTCCCTTTGCCCAATCAAAACCTTTCATTTTAAAGGCTTGTGCGAATTGATAAATGTGATGTCTTTCATGTAGTAAAGTTAGAATTTTTGTAGATTCTGGAGAAAGCATCTTGAATGTCTTACATAATTGATTGTAACGCTCCAAAATATCTTTCTCAATAGTTTCAACAATTACTGCACCGGTGTTTTTATTTTTATATGTGATGAAATACTCATTACCTTTTAATTCTTGACTAATTGTTTCGAATTCGGAAAATGCGGCAGGGCCTTTGTAAGGTTTATGGTTGTTCATGTAAATTGTACAATTGTCTGCAACGGCCATACCAAGTGTGTTTGGTGCCATTGGTGCATATTTAAGATTTGGTTGTACTGTAATACCTTTAGCTTGAGCGTATTTTTGTAAAACTAATTCAGGAATTTTTTCTACTTCAATGTTAAATTCAAGTAATTCTTGTTTGATTTGTGCTTTTTGAGCCTCTGTCACATCTTTCAGTAAGCTGATTTCTTTATCAACTGCACTTTGGAAGTTTATGCTTCTGGATAATTCTCTGTCTGCTTTAACAAGGGTTTTTAGTTTGTTTAATCCGCCATTAGTTTGTTTAAGTTCAGAAAGAAGTGTATTATTTATTCCAACTTTTCCATATTTAGTAAAGTTTTTGATGCTATTGATTGCTTTAGGTACAAACGGAGCAGAAAGTGCTATATCGAAAGTATCTTCACCCAATTGTTGCAGGTGAAATCTTGCTAAATCATATGAGCCTTCTTTGTTTGAACTAGAAAATAATAGGGCGTGTTTGATACCTTTTGCAACGGCAAGTCCAGCAAAACCGATAGCTAAAGCACCACCGCCAACTGCAGACGGAATACCAATTAATGGTAGTGCCATAATACCAAGAGTTGTACCCACCATAACAGTAGCAGCTCTTAGAGGGTGTTGAATAATAGAGGTAATCATTTCCTTACCTTGTTTTATAACTCCACCTAAAAATATTTCAGAACCCTCTGCAACTCCAATTTTTTTATTTTTTATAGGACTAAAAGCCTTGTTTTGTGCATATGTTGTTTTACGCACAGGAGTGCTCTTTTGCTTTGCGGTGTGTATGTTTTGCTGAGTGGTATCAATACCTGTAATTTGAATCATGGATATCCTTTTAAATTATTGTATTCATTATAAAATACATAAAAATATTATTTGCTATTTTAGGGGTGAAAATTTAATTTTCTTAATTATTTTTCTATCCCTTAGAAAGTGTTGTGTCTAATGTTAAAAATTTAGTATAATGGTACAATAAGATAAAATTTGAGAGGAATATTTATGCTTATTGAATTGAATGAAGAAAATTTTGATAAAGAAACAAAAAACGGTTTAAAGTTAGTGGAGTTTTATACTCCTTGGTGTACGTATTGTCGTAATCAACGTATAGAACTTCAAGAATTAGAAGATTCTGATATGTGGATTGGGTTGTTAGATTCCGACGAATGTCCTGAAATCGCAAAACGTTATGGCATAAAAGGTTATCCGACATTTGTTTTGTTAAAAAATGGTGAAAAAATTGCAGAGTTTGTTGGTTTTCATCAAAAAGCTCAGTTGTTGAATTTGTTGATGAATTACATTGTGTAATGTATTGTGTCTAAATTTTCGTTTATCATATAGACTTCGCCTGTAAGGTGGTCGAAATGACATTTTGCGATGTATAATTTTCCTTCATCAACGGCAGATTTTAATATTTTAGAGTTTTCCATTAAAAAGTTTTCAACCCAGATTGTATGTTTACGGGCAAATTTGTTGTTACAGTCAAGTTGACCGGCATGATCTATTACAGGATAAACGCATTTTAAAATTGATTGAAATTCTTCTGTAATTTCAGGATAATGAGTGTTTGCATAATTCATAACTCCACAATCATCGTGTCCTAAAAGAATAATTAATGGTACGTGTAATTTTTTTACAGCATATTCAAGGCTTTCTCGAACGTTTGGCCCTACTGTAATTCCTGCAACTCGAACAACAAATAATTCACCTATTCCGCAATCAAAAATAATTTCAGGAACAACCCTTGAGTCTGAACAGCTTAATACACAAGCGTAAGGTTCTTGATAAAGTGCAAGTTTTTGAAGCGTTGAAAGGCACATATTTTTAGCTGTTGGAGTACCATTTATAAAATTTTTGTTCCCGTTTAATAATTTTTCTAATTCCTTACGTGCTTTATTTGGAATGTTTTCAGGTAAATTCATCTTCTCTCCTTATGTCTTTATCTATATTATAAGATGTTTTACCTGTTGTCAAAATTTATGCAGATTTTTCATTTCCAAAATCAGTAATTGTTTTAACTTTGCTGAAATTGATTTTGTCCATACTTGGCTCTAGGAATTTTTTAATAATTACGTGCTCTACAAACTTGTCTATTGGGCCTACTGTTAGTAATAGTGCGGTGAATGCTCCCAATGATTTCCAAGATTTTAATTTAAAAATGTCTTTTTCAAGTTTTGTTTTCATTTCAACAGAGTCTTTGCAAGTATCTAAAATCTTTTGGAATTCTTTTTTTGCGAATGTTTTAATTCTTTCTCCATCTGAATTTGCAATGGCACCCCTTTTGCAGTTAGCAAGAAGAGTATCATAGACTTTAACAATGATATTTTTGCGTTTGAAGTGGCGTTTTTTATGTGAATAGAAGTTACTAAAACTTTCTTCAAAATCTTCAAAAAGCTCTTGACGCTTATGTAATGGATTGAATATGTCGTTTGAAGCCGCATGATTGCATATAAATCTGAGTGTTTGTTCTTTAGCGTTTGTGGAAAGTCTTTCCCCGCTGAATTTACTTGCATAAGAAAATGCAGTTTGACCGATATGACCTGATACAGTTGGAAGTGCTATACTTGCCATTGCCTGAAATACTGCCTGAGAAAATGCACGTTTGCCGCTTGGGTCATATTCATTACCTTCGTTTTTGTATTTATCGTAAATGTCGGCACCAAAGTACATCAATGCAGGAACCCAAAATAATTTTGAAGCAGTTGGGGCAATCTCATTTATTGCAATACCAATGTCGTTTGTATATCCCAAACCTCTTAATGGCCAGTTTGCAAGGGGGTCAATATAGTCTTGTTTTTTAGACTTTTTTTCTGTGTTTATAGGTTGATTTTGAGCTCCGTAAAACGAAGTTCTGCCTATTGAGGTAACTTTCATTAATTCTCCAAGCCGTTAAAATATAAAATAATCGCGAATTTCATACTATCATGATTTTGGAGAAAAGTCAAGGAAAAGCCCTAGAGGTCTTGCTTTAAACCTCTTGAAACCCTGTATCATCAAGTAAATTGTCGCTGTTTGCTGATGCAACTGCCATTTGGTCGCATCGTTCGTTGAATTCATGCCCAGCGTGTCCTTTAACCCAAATAAATTTAACGTTATGAGGCTCTTTTGCTTTTAACAATCTTTTCCAAAGGTCTTGATTTTTAACGGGTTGTTTATTTGCACCTTTCCAGCCCTTTTTAATCCAACCGTCAACCCATTTTTGGTTAAAGGCATCAACTAAATATTTAGAATCTGATGTTAATTCTACATCACATGGTTTTTTTAACGCTTCAAGTCCAACAATCGCAGCTAAAAGTTCCATTCTATTGTTTGTTGTAACTTTGAACCCTTCGGTTAATTCTTTTTTATGAACTGTTCCGTTTTCATCTTCGGCAATAAGGATTGTTCCATATCCGCCTTTCCCAGGGTTTCCACTACAAGCACCGTCTGTGTATATTTTAATTAACATCTCTTCTCCGTTCCTATTCTTCTGATATATCCCATAATTCTAATATATCATCAGGGATTCTGTCTAAAAATCTTGATGGTTTAGATAATACCATATTCATAGAATAATCGTACATATCAACAGGATATGTTATGTATAAATTATTTTTTGCACGTGTTGTTGCAACGTACATCAAACGCAATTCTTCATCCATTTCTTCTTCTGAATTGAATGAATATGCACTTGGAAATCTTCCGTCAACAGCTCCGATAATAAATACACTATCCCACTCCAAGCCTTTTGCTGAGTGAATAGTTGAAATTGTTAGAGCTTCATCATCAGAATTTCTTTTATACATACCCTCAACACTAGCATCAGGTGGCTCAAGTGCCATATCGCTTATAAAATCTTCTAAGTTTGAATATTGCCCCGCCAAGTATTGAAAATGGTCTAAGTCTTTTTCACGTTTAGAAAAATCATCGTATTTATCTTTTAAAATTGGTCGGTAATAATTGATTACTTTTTCAACAATATCAGATGGTTTTTTTGTAGCGATAGTGTTTCTTAGTTTGTCTAAAGTTTTAAGCATTGGAACAATACTTGTTGCTTTGTTTGATGGTAAAAGTTTTACATCTGGGTTTAGCTGTCCTTTAATTACTGGCATGATGTTGTTTACAGTTGCAGCACCAACCCCTTTTAAAAGTAATAAAATTCTGTTTAAACTAATGATATCATCAGGATTTATAATTACCCTCAAGTGAGCGACAATGTCTTTGATGTGTGCTGTTTCCATAAATTTTGGCCCACCAAATTTTTGATATGGGATTGCACGTTTAGAAAGTTCAATTTCTAGTGAATATGACATTCTGGCATTTCTTGCAAGAACACAAATATCAGATAGACTTACGTCTTCGTCTAATAGTTCTAAAATTCTTTGACAGATAAAATCTGCTTCCATTTGAGTATCTTTTGCACAAATTAAAGCTGGCATTACAGGTGATTGAATTTCTGAAAATAGAGTTTTGGCAAATTTTTCTTTTGCTCTTGAAATGATTGTGTTTGTTAAATTCAAGATGTTTTGTGTGCTTCTGTAATTCTGTTCAAGTTTGATAATCTTTGTTCCGTCAAAGAGTTTTGGGAAATCTAAAATGTTTCTATAATTTGCACCACGGAAAGAATAAATACTTTGAGCATCATCTCCAACAGCCATAATGTTATTGTGTTCTGATGCCAAAAGTTTTATAACATCAGCTTGAAGAGTGTTTGTGTCTTGGTACTCATCAACCATAATGTATTGATATTGATTTGATAACGTTTTTCTCAATCCATCATTGTTTTCTAATAAAAGTTTTACGTATAAAAGTAAATCATCATAATCAAGAACAGAATTTTCTCTTTTATAGCCGACATATGCTTTATGAATTTCTATAATTTGTTCTTGACAATGTGCAAATTGAGGAAATTCATCTTCAATGATTTGTTTTGTTGGGGTTTCTTTGTTTACACTTTTTGAATAAATTTCAAGGATTGTATTTTTTTTAGGGAAACGTTTTTCTTTTTTAGGATAAAGTTGTCCGACAATGTGGCTTATGATATCTTCGCAATCTGTTTTATCCAAGATTGTGAAATTGTTTTTAAGTTTCAATAATTGTGAGTATTTACGCAAAATAATGTTTGCAAATGAATGGAAAGTTCCGCCTGCAACTTTTTCACATCTATCATCAAGAACCAATGTTGCACGTGAAAGCATCTCAGCAGCGGCTTTTTTGGTGAATGTTAAAAGCAAAATATTTTCTGGTTTTATGCCGTCTTCGATTAACCTTGCAACACGGTATGTTAGAGTTTTTGTCTTACCTGATCCTGCCCCTGCAATTACAAGGATAGGTCCTTCTTTTGATGTTACGGCATCAAGTTGAGCCTGATTTAAGTCAGTTTCGTAATTGACTTTGTAATCAGATTTGATTGCTTCACGTTTTTTTAAAACATATTTTTTACGTGCAGGTTTATTCTCTTCTGTTGTAACAATTTCATTTCCCATACGAGCCTATTATAGAACAGTTTTGGTAAGATTTCCAATTTGTGTATGTAAAGATTTTATAAGTCTTATCGTAATTTGTTAAATTTTTCACTAGATGTGCCGATATTTAGTATGTGTGTCGAATAAACATGAGTGAGAGGCTAAAATAGTGAAAAAAATACTTGTAACTTTCGGTTTAATGATTGTTTTTTTAATTGGATTTGTATTTGGTCCTTGTGCAAATATAGCGTTTGCCCAAAGTTATAGATGGACACATCCAAATGATATTAAAGTGTATATTCCGCCAAAACATAGACATACACCTATGATGCGACGAGCATTTGCGGAGTGGACAAGAAAAACAAATGGCAGAATTGTTTTTAAATATGTTTCATCTAAAACAAGTGCAGATATTGAAGTTCGATATTTTGACAAGATTAGGTATTGTGGTGAAACACATAATGCAATCGGATGTACAGTAGCTAGAGGTGGTTCATGTACAAAAGATGTTTGTAGATTTGTACATGCATATATAGATATTGCTGATGAAACAGTAAATGGAAGAGAGTTGACGACAAAAGTAGAAATATATTCTACAATGCTTCATGAAATAGGTCATGCAATTGGTCTAGGGCATAATGAAACAAATACCCTCAGTATAATGTCAGTTTCTCCATATAGATCTATATTGAAACAAGAAATTATTAAAGATGATTTGAAAGCATTGGCAAAATTATATAATTGGAGATAAAGGGTTAATTATGAAAAAAATATTTGTTGTATTTTGTTTGGTGCTTACCTTCTTAGCGACGTTTAATCCAATGTCGTTTGCCGCAAGAGAAACAACAGGCAAGGTATGGCAATTTCCTAAAAAAATAAAGACTTATATACAACCAAATCATAAGCGTACAGCAATGATGCGACGAGCCTTTGCAGAATGGACAAGAAAAACAAATGGCAGAATTGTCTTTAAATTTGTTTCATCAAAAGCAACCTCAGATATTGATGTTCAATTTGTGAATATAATTCCGAATGCAGATAGAGAAATTGGTTTAACAAGATCTCGTTTCAGAAGTAATAAACTTTTGCATGCGACAGTTTATATTGCAGAGAAAACAGTTGAAGGTAAACAATTGAACAATGATGCTGTTTATACCGTAATGTTACATGAGATTGGTCATGCTATTGGAATTACGGAGCATTCTAGCGATCCATTAAGTATTATGTTTCCATACGAAGATGACAGGCAAGAAATCTTAAAAGGTGATTTGAAGAAATTATCGGAGATATATGAGTGGTAATTTTAAGGAGTAAATAATGAAAAAACTTTTAATTGTTTTTGGAATGATATTTATGCTTTTTGTGACAACTTGTTCACAAGTTTTGGCAGATGCAAGGTGGGCAGAACCAAGAAATATAAAAACATATATTCCTCAACATGCAAGAAGAGATTTAATGAAGCAGGCTTTTTCTGCTTGGACAAGAGCAACTGGTGGAAAAATTGCATTCAAATATGTGAATAATCCTGATATCGCTGATATTAAGGTTACATTTGTTAAAGATATTTATGATGTAACAGGAAACAGATCTACCCTTGGTTTTACACGTCAACAATTTGCTGGCAAATATATGGCTTCTGCAGAAATTACAATTTCAGATAGAGCCCCAAATGGTGCAGCACTTAAAAAGGAAGGTGTATATAGGGTTATGGTGCATGAAATAGGTCATGCTCTTGGCTGGACAGGTCATTCAGAAAGTAGAAAAAGCATTATGTATTTCGCAAAAGTGAACAGAAATGCCACCATTACTCCTGAGGATGTTAAATATATCAACAAATTATATGGATTTTAATCTTTATTGCGTTGGCTAGGCATATTTCTGTCTGCATATGACCAACCGCAAACTCTATATAAGCGTTTAATATCAAGTTTTGTAATATCTTGATTTTCAGAAATTGGCATATGCATTATGCTGCTTGGTTTTGAGTTGTTATCAGACATACCCAAAACGTGTCCAACTTGGTGAACCATTGTTTTATACATATATGCAGGTGTTTTCTTTTTAGCAAGTTTGCTTTTGGTTGCGATATTGATTTGAGCTTTAGTGATTTTGTTACCTTCAATTGAAGTTGAATAACCACCAAGACCACTTTCCAATCCATCAGTTTTGTCAGTGAAAGTTACAACAATATCTGCTTTATCTTTTGTTGCTACGGTTTGGAATGTAATTTTATTACCTGATGCTGTTTGCCATTTTGTAAGAGCGTTACGCATTTGAGCTGAACCTGTATCGTTTGGGATATAGACTGAAATAGGTTTTTTATGCCAATGAGGTATATCAGATTTTTTTGAAGTGTTTGTTGATGCTGCGTGAGAAATGTTTACTAACGCAAAAATACATAAAAATATTGCAACTATTCCTAATAAAAATTTTTTCATATCTAAATCCCTTTCATATATGGATTATAACTTATCTATCAGTAAAACGCAACTTGTAGAATATTTGTTCAAAATATGATAAACTTTCGATATAAGGAGTTATTATGACAGAAAAAGAAAAAATGATTTGTGGTGAAATTTATCAACCATTTTGTGAAGAGTTAGAAGCTGATAGAAATAGAGCTAAAAAATTATGTATGCAATATAATAGATTCTTTCCAGAACAAAAAGAGGAGAAAAAAGAACTTTTAATTTCTCTTCTTGGAAATTATGGGAAAGATAGTGTAATTGAACCAAATTTTTTCTGTGATTATGGTTATAATATTGAGTTTGATGGTTTTGTTTATATAAATCATAATAGCGTTTTCCTTGATTGTGCAAAAATTAAAATCGGGGATAACACATTTATTGGTCCAAATTGTGGTTTTTATACCGCAATTCATCCGATAAAAGCCGAAGAACGTAATAAAGGTTTGGAATCTGCAAAACCAATTACTATTGGTAAAAATGTTTGGATTGGCGGAGGGGTTACAGTTCTTCCTGGAGTAACAATTGGTGATGGAGCTGTGATTGGTGCAGGTTCTGTTGTTACAAAAGATATTCCGGCAAATGTTGTTGCGGTTGGAAATCCTTGTAAAGTAATTAAAGAAATTGAACAATAAATAGCAAAAAATATATTTACTTGTTTTAGTATTTTTGCAATGTTCGTTCATAATATACAAGTATTTAATAATCAAAATAAACCTCAATATAATGTTCAACCAAGAAAAATCTCTTTTGAAGCTAATAAATTAAGATTGACTAAAGAGATTATGTTGAATGCTGAGCAATTGGAACAGGTATCTTTCATCGCTGATATTTATAAAAAAGTTACAGCTTTCTATTCCGGATTAAATGGGCCATATAGTTATAAATTCAAAGATTGTTTTCCAAATATGCTTGCTGGAGAAAAGAGAAAAGGGTTCATTTTTGAGGGGCTTTTACCAAAGTTTGACAGCCGTTTACAGATTGCCAAATTAGATCCCTCTAACCCTGATGAAATTATATCTTTAAGAATTACAGATAAGGAATATAAGGATTTATTGACTTGCAGGATTAATAATGACGGAAAAGCTCACATTTCAGCGGATGAAAATTATACTCCGATTTGGGAATCTAATCCTTTTGTTCAAAATGCAGAGTTAAATCATGATGAATTTTTGTCAAAACTACAAGTTGTATTTTTGAATTTAAGAACTTATTCTGAAAACTTTATAAAAATAAGCAAACAATTAAAATCCAATATGAATAAATCAACTGTAAGTGAGGCAATTTCGCATATTCAGTTGGTTAGAATAAGTCAAGGTATAAAACCTGAAATGGATGATTTGATGTCAAATTATTCAGAGTTAGATTCATTGTTAAGACTTGGCAGATCTACTAATGCAGTTACATATAAGCGTATGTATTTTGGTGATGATTACGATTGCGGAAAAGGTATGTTATTCAAAAATATTGGCAAAAATGGTGAAACATATTTTTATTGTCCTGCAAAATCAAAAGATGATGACAGAGTTTTGAGAATTGTTGTTCAAGATAAAAAAGGTAAGGCTATAAACGGATTTGTCTTTTTTGAAGATGGTCGTGTAATGAAACAGGTTAGCGTTGAGGGTATAAAAGCAGAAGATTTTAGAATGCAGAATTTGATAGAACTTTCTGATAGTGAAATTAAAACTTATGGCGTAAAAGATGCAATGGATATCCTCAATAAAAATATAACTAAATTCAAGGCATTTGTGGCGGAAAAAGTTCAGGCAAGAAATGATAAAAAAGCAAGAAGACAAGCTGAGTTGGTTCAAAAAGCTGAACGTAAAGAGCAGCGTATGGAAAGAAGAGCCGAAAAAGAAAAAGCTATTGCCGAAAGAAAGGAATCCCGTAGAATTAAACAGGAAGAAGCTCTTCAAGTAAGACAACAAAAAGAAGAAGCACGTAAAATAAAAGAAGAAGAAAATGCAAAATTAAGACAACAAAAATATGAAATAGGTTTGTTAAAAGAAGCTGAAAAGGTTGCATTAGAAGAAGAAAAAGAAATTTTGGAACAACGTAGATTGAGAGCTCAGTTGATGGATATTGCAAAACGAGCTAAAAGTGTTCAAGAAAAATTACTAGGGGCATTTAATGATAGAAAACCTACTCCAACAGAGCGTATGTCAGAAAGAAGAATTAGGGATCGTCATTCGAAAAAAGAGTTGACACCAAAGAAAATTGAAGAAGTTAAAAAGCCAAAGAAAAGACTAGTGAAAGCCAAAGAACAGCCGCAAGTTACTCATTCGAAATTGCCGATTCGACCTGTTGTAAGAAATGTTATAACAAAGACTTATAATTTTTATGAGTTTAGTATTTCAAAATTTGTGAATGATTTAGATAAATTATTTGCGACTCCTGTTGAAGAACGTAGTCCACACCTTATTCATGAATATTTGCCAGACGGGCGTGTATTTAAAGGCAGAATTACTGTAAAAACTTCTGACGGAGCACAAGTTACAGTATCAAAAATAAAATCTCCATTATATGTAGATTTTAGTTATTATTCAGTAAAAATTACTAAAGACGGTCAGACTTACGTATTGAATTTTGATAAAGAAGCGTGTAGAGTTTTAAATTCGACACCGGAAGGTAAATTAATTATTGATGAAAAACATCGTGTAAATTATTTGCCAAAAACTCAAGTTGTCAAAAATTGCCCAATAGCAAATAATATTCCAATGTATTTGGAAGAACTTTTTGTAAGGCGTGATGATGCTGAGCGTGTGCTTCTATCTACCGGTTTAAAAATGACAAAACTACCTTCTAGTAATGAAAAAATGCTTGCTCAAAAAGAACAAGAAATTTTAGAAGCCTTAAAATTAGAACCTGATTATAATTAATCATTTACAGAAAATGCGTAGATGATTTTTCTGTTGTATTCTTCACCAGCTTTTAAGATACCTTTTTCGGCAAAGTTTTCTGTGTTAATTGCGTTTGGATAGAATTGAGGTTCAACACAGAAAGATGAACGTTTTTCGTATTTTGAACCGTGTTTGCCGTTTGGTTGAGTGGCTTTGCCTAAGTGGTTTGCTGTGTAGAATTGGAACCCAGGAAGGTCAGTATAAACTTCTAATTCAATACCTGTCTTTTCTGATTTAACTTCGGCAACTTCGATTAGTTTTTTGCCATCGTAACCGTCAACACAGTAGTTTTGGTCAAATCCTGAACCGATTTTCATTTGATCATCTTCAGAATTTATAACATCACCAATTCTATGTTCTTCTGAAAAATCAAAAGGAGTTCCTTTTACTTGTCTGATATTTCCTGTTGGAATTGCAATTGAATTATTTTCTGTGATTGATGATGAATTTGGAAGTTTTACGATATGATCGTAAACCGAATTTTCTTGAGTATTTTCAACCCCATCAAGGTTAAAATATGTGTGGTTTGTCATGTTGATAAGAGTGTCTTTGTCTGATTTTGCACTGTATTCAATATGAAGTTTGTTATCGTTATCAAATTTGTATGTTACTGAAGCCTCAACATTTCCAGGGTAACCGATTTCCATATCAGGTTTTATGTATGTGAATTTGATGCCGTCTTTTAGGACTGTTGCTTTCCAGTTTCTAACGTCAAATCCTTGAGTTCCGCCGTGGGAATGAGTTTGACCATTGTCTTTGTTTTTCTCAAGATCATAAGTGTTTTCACCGATAGTAAATTTACCACCAGAAATCTTATTTGCACAAGGTCCGATAGTTCCGCCGGCATGACCAACCGGGGATTCTTCATAAGGAGTTACATTATCATAACCTTGAGTAACATCTTTTAGGTTTCCGTTTTTGTCAGGAACTTTTATTGATGTAATTGTTGCACCAAAGGTTGATAAATCAACGCTTGCTCCGTTTTTATTTGTGATTGTGTAAAGGATAGCTTCTTCGTTAGATTTTTTGATTGTGCCGAAAGACTTTTGAGTGATTTTCATCCCATCAAAATTTGTATCAATGTTTTTGTCTTCAACTTTTACACTTTTTGTAAAAGTGTCTTGAGCAAGTTGAGGTGGCATTTGTATTTGTGTCTGAACCATACGTTGAGCCACGTTTGGTGTGTAATAAAACATTGTATGTGGGTTGAAATCTATCGGCATTAATAACTCCTTTTTAATTTCATTATAGATAAAAAAAGAAAATATTAAAAATTGCCTGATTTTTCTGATATTGTTACAAGTTGAATATGTAATGTCATCCTGAACTTGATTCAGGATCTGTCAATGTTAATTAAAAAAAATATCAAATTGATAGATTTTGGCTTTCGTCAGAATGACATTTTACTTTTTTATTTATTGTAATTTTTTCTTAACTCATCAATAGAGTCGCCACCGAATTTGCGTAGGATTTCATCAACCAAAACCCAAGCAACTCTTGCTTCTGCAACAACTGAGCATGCTTCCACTGCACAAACATCTGAACGTTCAAAATGAGCTTCTGTTTGTTCTTTTGTTTGAGAATCAACAGTTTTTAATGGAGTCTTCATTGTCGGAATTGGTTTCATAACCCCAAAGACAACTAAATCTTCCCCATTAGTCATTCCGCCTTCGATACCGCCTGCGTTGTTTGTTTTGCGTTCGATTTCACCGTTGTTGATGAAAATTTCATCGTGGTATGCACTACCTTGATAACCAAGAGGGTTTGTTCCGATTTCAACAACTTTAACTGCAGGGATACTCATAATTGCTTGTGCTAATTTGCCGTCAATTCCTCTATCCCAATGAACATGAGAACCTAGTCCAATTGGAAGATTTTTATATACAACTACAAATTTCCCTCCAACGGTGTCCCCTTTGCCTTTCATAATATCAACTTCTTGTTCAAAATCTGCCGCACAACAAGCTGAACCGATTTGAAGAACTTTTGAAGAACCTGTAATATCTAATTCTTTTAAAATAAGTTTAGCAATCGCACCAACTGCAACTTCTATTGCTGTTTTTCTGGCACTGGAACGTTCTAAAACGTTGCGTAAATCTGTTTGGTTATATTTTACACTTCCGGCATAATCAGCGTGCCCTGGGCGGTATGTTGAGAATGCTTTTTCATCGGTTACATCTTCAGGTGCAACGCTCATAATTTTTTCCCAAGATTCAAAATCTCGATTTTGAACAACTAAAGTAATAGGTGAACCTAAGGTCTTACCAAAACGAACGCCTGATGTTATTTCAACTGTGTCGTTTTCAATTTGCATACGTTCGCCTCTGCCATAACCTTGTTGGCGGCGTTTTAGTTCGTTATTGATAAAATCTATATCGATTGTGATTCCTGCAGGTACGCCCTCAATAATTGCTGTTAGACATTTTCCGTGACTTTCTCCTGCTGTTAAAAATCTAAAGTTGTTCATTATTCACCTTCGTCTTTGTGTTTTAGAAATGATTGAACTTTTGTCTGCATCATTTCTTCTTTTATTTTAAATCCTGAATCTGTATTTTGTACAATTTGATACATCTTGAGCCAGTATGTTTCTTTTGAGGGTTGTCGTTCTGCTGTAATTCTTATGCCCTCAGGTGTTTCTGTGGCGGTGATGTTTCTGTATGTGTTTTTATACCTTCTTAGTTTAGCAGTTTTTTGTCCCATTTTCAATTCTTTAAAAAATCTTTTTGTAGGAACTACAACATCTTCGGTTTCTCCTGTTGGTTTCACAACTTCCCTGATAATTTTTACATCAGGTGAGTACATTTCTAAAAGTTTTTCATCATATGTGTTTGCAAATTCTTGATATTGTTTGAAAAACTCTACCGCTTTTTGAGGGGTGCTGGCTAGAGTTTGGGGGCAAAGTATTGAACAAAATAAAAGTGTTAAAATAATTTTTGTTTTCATAATATTCCTCCTTGCACTTAGATTATCTAAACTTGCTTAAAGAAACATTATCTTTTTTACTAGAATTATGTAGGATTTTTGTGTAAGATAAATTTGTTATGAAAAAAGTTTTGATAGTAGATGATGTTCCTGGTTGGGTAAGATTTCATCAAAATAATATTGAATATTTGAATTTAGGTATTGAAATTGATACTGCAAATTCAGCACGTGAAGCAGTTACAAAACTGGAATCATCAATTGATGAACCTTATACAACTATTTTTACGGACTTGCAGATGGAAAGTGATTTTTTACCAATGATGGCTGGGGAATGGTTTGTTAAACAAATCAAAACTTATTCAAAATATTATAAAGACACAAAGGTTGTAATTGTTTCTGCGTCCCCATCTATTGATAAAATTGCAGAGCGAAACGAAGTTTTATATTTGCCAAAAGTTGTTGCAAGAAATTCTGATGCAGAGGTTTATAGAGAGTTTTTAGAGTAGTCAAAATACTCATCAGCGGTCAGGTTTCCACCGTTGCGTCCGCCTGCAATATGTGAAATATCAATATTTTTCACCCCAAGTTCAATTGCTTTTAGTGAATTTTTTAGTGCTAAGCCTGAGGCATTATGAGCGTGGAAATTTATATTATGGTAACCTAAAGTTTTTAATTTGTAGTAGTAAGTTGAAATTTCATCAGGTTGTAGAGTACCTTTGCTATCTGCAAAATATACCCCATCAATAATATCTTTATTTTCCCAAGCAAAAAGTTTTAAATAACCATTAGCATCAACATTAGAAATATCCATTAATTGAAGATATGTTTTGTAACCTTTTTTGTGCAAAATTTCTGCGATTTCAAGTGTTTCTGAAATTTTTTCAGATCGTCCTGCAATTCTTATAAAATCAATGAAATCTTTTTCAATGCCAGGAAAATCTTCTTCTGAAAATCTTGTTGTATCAACCATTACACCAATTTCAAGATTACCTTTTGCTTGATAGTATTTTTTGATAAATTGTGGGGTGCAGTTATAAAATCTGCCTTTATCTTCATTATCAATATGGTTGCGGTATCCGATTTCGAAATAAGATACGTTTTTATCATTCAATTTTTGCATTAAATCAAAAACAAATTCATCATCAAAGTTCCAATTTGTTTCGTAACCGCTATCTCTGATTGTACAATCTAATATTTTTACCATACCCGAATTTTATCACAAAATAGTTATATTAATATAATCTTTTAACCATGGTGGATAATTTATTTTAAATTTCTTCTGAGTGAATATATTTTGTAACCAGAAGAGGAGTTTATTTATGAGAACAAACATTTACCAACCTGAGGTTGTTCATTTGCAATCTCTAAATAATTTATTTATTGAATTGACCGCAAAAAATTGTAACCAGCATTGCAAACATTGTTATATTGATTTTCCTAAATATAAAAAAGAAATTGATTTTATAAATATTGAACTGATAAAACAAGCATTAAACGATACAATGAATGAAAAGATAGAATGTATTTATCTAACAGGGGCTGAGCCTATGACCCACCCTGATTTTAATGCGATTTTAAGATTATGTTTGAAACGTTCTAATGTTTGTATTTGTACTAATGGTTCATTTATCAATGAGAAAAAAGCTCGTTTTTTAAAACGTGTTGAAGAAGAATCTACAAATGAAATTATCTTTAAAATAAGTATTGATCACTATGAAGAAATTAAAAACGATGATATCCGTTACAGAGGTGCTTTCAGACAAGCTATTTTTGCAATAAAACATTTGCTTAAGTATAATTTTAATCCGATTATCACAGTTGTAAATTATTATAATCTATCTGAAGTGGATATAATGCAAGGGTTTGGGGCTTTATTTAGCCGTAATGAATTTGATTTGGATAGTTCTAATCTTCAGGTTATACCTTGGCATGATAGAAATTCTCAACTGGATGAGCATTTATCTGTTTCGTCAGGAAATTTTGATTGTAAATTTGGTCGAATATTGACCACAAATGGGGTATATTCCTGCCCATTTTTGGCAAATGATTATCGAGGGCGTTGTGGTAGTAGTTTTGTTGATTACAACAAAAAAAGCTCGCTTGAAACGAGCTTTTGTAATACTTGTATGTTAGCTAAAAAACAAATGTTTTCGATTGATTTTACTCAATTTGAGTGATTATCTTTTAGCGTATAATTTAACCTTGAAGTTGATAAGAAGAACTCTTTTGTTCTTTTTATAAGGAACGATTTCAGCAGATTGAATATCAAGGAAGTGTTCGTGTTTGTACATTTCTTTTAGGAAATTGTCGTAATTAGCATAGTTACCAACCATTTCCATATTCAATCTTGCTACGTTATACTGGCTTCCAGCTTGAGATACGAAAGTATCATCAGTCGGTTCATATTCATATTTGATAGATCTAACTTTGATTTGGTTATTTCTAACAAGTTGAAGAATTTCTGTGAATTCACCAGCAATAACAGCTTCTGTATCCAAACCAGACATTACTGGCTTGTAGAACGGTTTGCCAAGTTTTTTGTTTTCTTTTTCTTTATTCTTTTCTTCTAGTTCTTTTTGTTTGTATTGTTCAAGTTTAGCTTGTTTTTCTCTAATAAGATTTTGCTTATTTTGAACTTCCATTTGTGCGTTTGTGTAACCTTGCCAGTTTTCATAGATTTTTGGTGCATAGTAGATTACACCTGCAACTAGTAAAAATAGTAACGCTATTGGAACTATAAAGTCTTTTAATTTTTCACTATTCATTTTTTATCCTTTAAAGTTAATTATTGTGCTGGTTGTTCTGCTGCTGGTGTGTCCATATAGTATTCTTCAGCAGCTTTCTTTTCTTTTTCTTTTCTTTCTTTTTCTTTCTTAGCTTCAGCAGCAAGTTTTTTCATATGGTTTTTGATTTCATTGTCAGTCATGTTTGTGATTTCAAAAATATATGGTGCGTTGTCAATTGTAGATGCTGTACTATTAACAACTTTATCTAATGAACCTGCTTTTAGGTCTAATTTGCTGATGCGTAATTGAGATCCTAATAGAGCATCTTTTAAGTTTTTAAAGAATACATATACATCCTCAACAGAATCTGCACAACCTTTGATGTTGATTTTGCCATCATCAGCTGTTAAGAAATAAGTTAAGTATAAGTTTTGAGGAATAGATTCACCCAAAGCTGCATATGCCATGATTTTTGTTCTGTTATTTTTAAGTACTTTTTCGATTTCTATAATTGGATCGAATTCAGTTGTACCTTTTTCTTCTGAGAATTTTGCAATCTGAGCATCAAGTGCTGTGATTTGGCTGTCTAATTCGCCCATTTTGTTTTGTTCTTGAGTCATCATATTTTGAGTCCAAGTGTAGCCAAAATATGTTGGAGCCATAACAAGTGCCAATAAGATAATTACAAGAACTGATGCTTTGTTTGGAGTAAGTTCAATTCCGCCAATTTCAATTGTAGAAACTGCAGATTTCTTTTTCTTACCTTCTGCGATATAGTCGATATCAACAGGCATTACACCAGCTGGTGACATTGCACCAATGATGTGTAAAGAAACTTTGATTTGATCTTCTGCGAAAATGTTTAAACTCATTTCCATCAAAGGTTCTTTTCTGAATTGGTTATCTTCGATTGCGATTGTTTGTCCACCGAATTGTAAACGGCCAGCAAGAATTTCAGCTGATACTAAATCTGTTTCTGAAATGATAAGTAGTGAACTTGAAGGTGTACTCATCAATGCAATTTGAGCTGCGTTTTCAATTGCAGAGTAAATTTCTTCGCCTTCATAAGATTTCAATGGTAATGGTTCTTCGTAGAATTCAAGAATTCTTTTACCTTGTAAACCAAGCATTTGGAAACCACTGTTGTTTACAATCATCAAACTCCAAGAATGACCTTCTTGCATTTGATCTGCAGCGATACCTGTTCTTGCTAATGCTTTTAAATCGGCGAATAAAGAACATTCAACGCTACCAAGAATAGCACCCATACTTGCCAAAATGTCTTTAATTTTTTGAACTGCGTCAGCTTGGATTGCAGTATAGAATACGCTTCTTGAATCTGAGTTTGTAGAAGCTAATGCATCAAACCAACGTGGTAAAGGTTCTTTACGTTTGAAAATAAATGTTTGCTCTAATTCACCAAGAACAATGTTTGTAATTGCTGAATCATCCAAAAGCAATGGTAAGCCTTCTTTTAACCCAAACCATACAGTTGGTAAACTCAAGTGAACCAACGCTTTGTTAGGATTAATATTTCTCATTTGGAAAAGTGTTGTTAATGCGTTTTTAAACTCATCGTAATTAGCAATTTCCCTTTGTGCTTCATTATAATCTAATGGTGTTTGAGCATATGACTTGACATTTCCTGCCTTGTCAACCTCAATCATTTCTAAGCCGCACGCTGGTGAAACCGTTACGTAGACTTCACTTCCTCCACCAAATCCACTCAATAAACTATTTAATGACATATCTACCTTTTTACTCTTCTTACTATTATCTTATTTTTATTATACAATATATTTTGTAAATGAAAAATGCTTAACATAAATTTACACCATATGGAGGACATAACTTTTTATATGCAAAAACTAGTTGAGAGAATAAATAAATTAAAACAAGAAAAGAAAGCCGTAATACTAGCCCATTGTTATCAACCTGTGGAAATTGATTTAGTTGCAGATTATGTTGGTGATTCTTTGTATTTAAGTCAAGTTGCTTCAAAAACTGATGCAGAAATTATTATATTTGCAGGGGTATCGTTTATGGCTCAAACTGCAAAAATTCTATCCCCTACAAAAAAAGTTTTGCTTCCTCAAAAAGATGCCGGTTGCGAAATGGCAGATATGATTAATTATAAACAAGTGTTAGAATTTAAAGCAAAACATCCTGATATTCCTGTTGTTTGTTATGTGAATTCAACAGCTGAAGTTAAATCAGAGTGTGATTTATGTTGTACAAGTTCAAATGCGGTTCAGGTTGTAAAAAGTTTGAATGCAGAAAAGATTTTATTCTTACCTGATCAACATTTAGGTAAATGGGTTGAAAAACAACTTGGTAATTTAGAAGTTATTACATACCCTGGTTGTTGTCCAATTCATGAACAAATTTCGCCTGAAGAAATTGCTAATATTCGCAGTAAATATCCTGAAGCGTTGGTTCTTGTTCACCCTGAATGTGAAATGTCAGTATCGTTGATGGCTGATTATGTTGGAAGTACTGCGGGTATTATGAATTTTGTTAAAAACTCTGATAACAGTTCATTTGTTATTGTTACAGAAAAAGGTGTTGTAGATAGATTAGAACGTGATTATCCTGAAAAAGAATTTATTCCTATTAGGGAAAATCTTGTTTGTCCGTCTATGAAAATGACAACATTAGAAGATATTTTAAACGTTTTAGAAAATGAAACAAATGAAATTGTTGTTGATAAAGAAATTGCTAAAAAAGCAGTAAAATGTATTGATAGAATGTTAGAGGCATCAAAATAGTTATGGAAAATTCTGAAATTATTTATGGTAAAAATTCGGTAATGGAAGCTCTTATTGCGGGTAATCGTGAAATAAACAAAATTCTTATTTCAAAAAATATTCATTCAGACAATAAGATTAATAAAATAAAAGAGCTTGCTCAGGAACGTGGAATTGTATTCCAATTTGTTGCAAGAGAAAAATTCCAACCATATGCGGAATTTAATCACCAAGGAATTATTGCTCAAATTTCACCTATCAAATACTATGATTTAGACGAATTTTTAGAGAAAAAAGAACACACAAACTCATCATTAGTTATTTTAGATGGTGTTGAAGATTCTCATAACTTAGGTGCAATTATAAGAACTTGTGTTTGTGCGGGAGTTGATGGGATTATTATTCCATCCCGTCGTAATGTGCAGGTTAATTCTGTTGTTGAAAAAACCAGTGCAGGTGCGATAAATCACATTCCTATTATAAAAGTAAATAGCCTTGTTAACGCAGTGCAAACCCTAAAGGATAACAACTGGTGGATAATTGCAACAGATGCTTCAGCAAAAGATAATTACTATGATGTTAGATATGATGATATGAACTTTGCCGTAATTATGGGGGCTGAGCATGCAGGAGTTTCAAAATCTCTATTAAAAGCTTCAGATTTTGTTGTTAAAATTCCTATGCAGAATAGTTTTAATTCACTGAATGTTTCAAATGCTTTAAGTGCGATTATTTTTGAAACCTTACGTCAAAAATTAACTAAAAAAGTAAAATAATAATACAATCAGATGACCCCAAATTTTGAACTTAGTTATATCATAGTGGTATAGTAAGATTGGAGCATACTGTGAAAAAAGAATTTGAACACTTTGGCATACTTTCAGATGATATTTCTGATGAGAATATAGATTTTAAAAAACTTCAAGAGCTTGAGGCTGAGGCTGAGGATGAAGACGGAGAAGACGTCTTAAAATCCGTTGAAGATCCAAAAGTTCAGGAAAGTTTGTTGTCTGTTAATTCAGATGATAGTGTTAAAATCTATCTTAGACAGATTGGTAAAATTCCACTTTTATCTTCTGAAGAAGAGCTTGAATTAGCTAAAAGAATTCAAGAAAACAGAGATGAGTTTGCCAAGGATGTTTTGGTAAATGCTAACTTACGTTTGGTTGTAAGTATTGCAAAAAAATATATTGGTAGAGGGTTATCTTTCTTGGATTTAATTCAAGAGGGTAATGTTGGCTTAATTAAAGCTGCAGGTCGTTTTGATTATAAAAAAGGTTATAAGTTTTCAACTTATGCAACTTGGTGGATTCAACAATCTATAACAAGAGCAATTGCAGATAAAGCAAGAATTATCAGATTGCCAATTCATATGATTGATTCTATTGGTAAGATTCGCCGTGCAACAATTGATTTAACAACTGAACTTGGGCATCCGCCAACAAAACAAGAAATTGCTTATAGATTAGGCATGCCTGTTTCAAAATTGACAGCTATTGTAAAATCAGCTCAATCTACAGTTAGTATGGATACTCCAGCAACTTCTGATGAGGATTCTTCAAAAATTGCAGATTTTATTGTAGATAATTCTACAATTACTCCGGATGGCAAAGTTACGCATGATAACTTGTTGGAAGACATTAGACAAATTTTAAATCAGTTAAGTCAAAAAGAACGTGATGTTTTGATTTTACGTTATGGTTTAGATAATAACGGGATGAAGAAAACTCTTGATGAGATTGGTTCTCAGTATGGTGTTTCACGTGAAAGAATTCGTCAGATTGAAAATCGTGCTATTTCCAAACTTAAAAAGTTATGTAAAAATGAAAAACTTCACGATGGTTTGATGAATTATTTCAATGCTTAGAACGAGAGGGTTATTCGTTATTGTTTGTCTGGCACATATTTGATTAAATCACTTACTGTACAATTTAATGTATAGCAAAGTTTATTTAGGGTTTCAAAATCAATGCCTTTAGTTTTGTCATAATACAAATTATAAACAGTGTTATAAGAAAGGTTTGCAATTTTTGCAACCTCAGAGATATCAGTTTTTCTATGTCCTATCATTGTTGAAATATTGTTTACTATCATTCTTGTATAATATGCTATTTTTAAGGATAAGTTGATATTTCTCAGTATAGTGAGTAATATATTATTATACTGAAACAAATTAGAAATATTATGTTACAAAGGAGTGTAAGATGTTAGTAGAATTAAACTCTGAGCAGATGAAAAGCTTGTTACGTATGCATCAAGTAAATATTGGTGATATGTCAATTGAAATAGTTGAAGATACATTAATTATGAGGATAATGATTTTATAACTGAGTATCAAATAGGTCCTTATAGGCGACTTTGCAACTCTCAATACTATTTCAGATGGGTGGAGTATTTTTAGGTTTATTTACCCCGGGATTTTTACGCAGAATTCGGTGCGGACGTTTTCTTCACTTGTTACGATAATTTCGCCACCGTGTGCTACTGCGATCTGTTGTGATAAATACAAGCCTAGTCCTGTCCCAACTTTACGCAATTTTTTTGCTGCTGAATAATATTTGTTGAAAATCATTTTGATTTCTTTTTCGGCAATTCCTTGACCGTAGTCGATTACGGAAATAGTTGTGAAATTTTGGATTTTTCCGATTTCAATATCAATAGAATTTTTTGTATTGCTGTGGTCAATTGCGTTAGAAATAAGGTTTTTGATTACACGTCTTAACTGCATTGGATCAGCTTCAATTGTTGTTGCCGATGGAGTTGGGGTGAACTTTATTTTCAATTTAGCTTCTGTTGCTAATGGCTTAACCTCAGATACAATTTCTTCGATAAATGGATTAAGTTCAAATTTTTCTTTTACAAGCTGAATACCTTGATCTTTTAGTTTGTAGGTTTCAAGAAGAATTTGAACAAGGTCTAATAAACTTTTGTTTGATGCTTTCATGTTATCAAGGGCAAATTTTTGTTTTTCTGAAATGTTACCGAATTTGTTTGCCAAAAATAGGTCAATCATATTTGATGCTGCAACGATTGGAACTTTCAAGTCGTGAGTTAGGGTTGCAACAAAGTCTTCTTTTAGGGTTTCGATTTCTTTTTCAGTTGTAATATCTTTGATGATTAGTACATATCTTTTCTTTTCAAGAGAAGATAGGGCTTGAGAACTTATTACAAAATTGTTTGTAGGGGTGTGTTTTATAAAGATTTCGATATTATTTAGTTCTGATGATATTTCGAAACTTTCATCATTTACAGGTTGAATAAATTCAAAAACATTTTTGCCAATGATATCTTTACCTTTAATTCCAAACCATTTTAGAATTTTTGGAGTGGCTCTAAGGATATCAAATTTCTCATTAATAATTAATATACCATCTGAAAGTGAGTTGATTACAGATTCAAGCAATTTGTTTTGACGCATAAGTTCTGCTTGGTATTCAATAATCATTTTTTCTCTGTCGTTAAGAGTTTCTACCATTCGGTTGATACTGTCTGTTACGTTTTGGTATGTCGGGTGTTCGATCTTTTCGATTTTAGTTGATAGGTTACCGTAACGAATAGAATCAACGGTAGTTGTAACTTTTCCCAAATAGTCGTTGATTTTTGACCAGCGTTTGTTGGTTTTTCTTGTGATGAAAAACAGGCAAATGAAAACTATGAGTACACATATATTAATTACGTAAAAATATGAAAACATTTATTACTTTTTTCGCTCTTTCCACTTATAAAGTTTTAACTATTATGATATAATTATAGCAAATAGTAGCAGGTTTGTTAATACGTGAGGAATTGTAGAAAACAAATGTCAAAAATAAAACTGCCAAACTCAATAAAAATGGTGATTACAGATTTTGACGGCGTTGTTACGGATAATTGCGTTTATATTAACGAAGACTTTACAATGTCTAGAAAACTCAATTTTAAAGATGTAATGGGTTTTTCTATTTTGAAGAAAAATGGCTATGATGTAGCCATAATTTCAGGTGAAGCAAATCCTGCAATTACGGTTCTTTCTGAAAAATTTAACATAACTGAAATTCACCAAAAAATAAGAATTAAAATTGATGTTTTAAAATCAATTATTGAAAAGTATAAATTAACTCAAGATGAATATGTTTATCTTGGGGATGATGTCAACGATTTGGAATGTTTGAATTTTGCAAAATATAAAATTACAGTTCCTCATGCGGTTGAAAAAGTTAAAGCGGTAGATGGTATTCAAATAACGGAGAATGCGGCAGGTAATGGAGCATTCAGAGAGGTAGCAGATTGTCTGGTTGGATAAAAAATGTTGTTGATAGAATTAAAGATTTAAACGGTTCGGTTGATAATTATAGAAAAGATTCAATTATTCAGTCAATCCCGACTGTTGCTTATGTAAACAAAGCTAAAAAACTTATTGAAAATAAAAGATATGATGAGGCGGAAGTTGTATTAAGAGAAGCCTTGGATATTTCAACTCAAGATTCACGTGTGTATAAGTATTTAGGCAAAATTTATGAATACAATTATAATTTCACAGAAGCAATCGGGTTTTATGACAAATCTTCAAAATTAAATCCGCAAGATAAAGAAATTTGGCTACGTCTTGGGATGAGTCAATTAAATGCAAAATTATTTGATGATGCCCTAAAATCTTTTGAAAAGGCTAATAAAGTTACTCCAATGAACACAGATGTTCATACAGGTTGGGGTATGACTTTGATGAAGTTGAAAAAATATGCTCTGGCACGTGATAAATTTATTACGGCAACTCAAATTAGCAAATATAATTATACTGCAATTTTATTATCTGCGATTATGGAAATTCGTTTGTATGATTATGAATCAGCAGAAATGAAATTGAGTTTCTTGGCAAAAGTTGCACCAAATGAAAGCAGCACATATGAATATGCTAATTTGAAACTGTTAAAATCAGATTTTCGTGCTGCTGAAAAATATGCAAAAAAATCTATTGAATATAATAAATTGATGCTTCCTGCATATTTTGTGTTAGGTGAAGTTTATTCAATCCAAAATGATGTAGAAAAAACTGAAGAAACATTTAGATTGGCTATTGAAAGAGGTTTAGAAAACGAAATCTTACACTTTGAATGGGGTAAGGCATATGTTAGATTTTTTGATTTTGAAAAAGCAAAAGAACATTTTGCAATTGCTTTGGAAAAAGATGAAGAATTTCTTGATGCAAAAATCGGTTTGGCTTTAGTTAATGCCCATAATGGAGATTTTACTTTACTTCAAGAATTGAAAGAGAAAAATGGTGAAAATGTTTATATTCAGGAAGGTATTGGGTTAGAAAGATTTTCACAAAACAAATACGAAGATTCAATTGAAATGTTTAAAAAAGCTTTGAGAACTGATGCAAAACAATTATTTAATTATTTGAATATTGCAAGAGCATACAGGGCTTGGGATAATAAAGATAAAACTAGAGAATTTTTTGAAAAATTTATCCACGAATGTCCGCATTATTTTGATGGAATTTTAGAATATTCAAAATGGTTAATAAATATTTCTGATTTTGCTGATGCACAAAGAAAACTCCGAAAAGCTGATAAGCTACGCAAAGACGATGTTGAAGTTATGAATTTGTTGTTCTACACTTCATACAGACTTGTCAAGGAAAATGTTTGCGAATATAATATAAAGGAAGCAATTTCTATTGCTGAGAAAACTAAATCTATTGGGAATTTTGATTACGAAACCGAAAAAGTAGAATTAGAAAATTTATTAGTAAATATACAGGGAAACAATTAAATTGAAAAAGATAATAGTACAAAAGTTTGGTGGAACATCTGTTGCTGATACAGATAAAATCAAAAATGTTGCCCAAACTGTTATAAGGGAGAAAAATAACGGAAATGATGTTGTGGTAGTTGTTTCAGCAATGGGACACACAACTGATCATTTGGTAAAAATGGCAAAAGACCTTAACCCTAATCCATCTGCAAGAGAAATGGATATGCTTTTGTCAACAGGTGAGTGCGTTTCTATTGCTTTATTAACAATGGCTATTCAAGCTCAAGGTCATAAAGCGGTAAGTTTTAACGCAACACAAATCGGAATTTTAACAGAAAATGTTCACTCAAAAGCAAGAATTGTTGATATTAAAACTGAAAAATTGAAAAAGAATTTGGAAGAAGGAAATATCATCGTTGTTGCAGGGTTCCAAGGGGTAACAGAAGATGGCGAAATCACAACATTAGGTCGTGGTGGTTCTGATACTTCTGCTGTTGCTTTGGCTGCAGCTTTGAATGCTGAAAGATGTGATATTTATACAGATGTTGAAGGTGTTTATACAACTGATCCAAGAGTTGTACCAAATGCTTCAAGACTTGATATTATTTCATATGAAGAAATGTTAGAGTTGGCTCATGCTGGTGCTAATGTTCTTCATCCTCGCAGTGTTGAAACTGCAAAACAATGTGCTGTACCACTAAGAGTTCGCAGTAGTTTCAAATTAGAAAATATGGGAACGTTAATTTTAGGAGTTGAAAAAATGGAAATACATAAACCTGTCGCAGGTGTTGCTGCGGATTCTTCACAAGTTAGAGTTGTAGTTTGCGATGTGCCTGATACTCCAGGTGCGGCTGCTACTTTGTTTAGTAGTTTGGCTGATGAAAATGTTTCAGTTGATATGATTATCCAATCATATGCACGTAAAGTATCTAATACTAACGACATTGCATTTACTATTAATAAAGAAGATTTAGATAAAGCAACAGTTATTTTAAAAGATGTTCAAGCAAAACTTGGTGCTGCTGATGTTAAAATCGATGATGATATCGCAAAAGTTTCTATTATCGGTGCTGGCATGATTGACAGACCTGGTATTGCATCAACTATGTTTAAAACATTGGCTGAAAATAATATTAACATCAGAATGATTTCTACAAGTGAAATCAAAATCAGCTGTTTGATTAACAAAGAAGATGCTCAAGCTGCAGTTAAAGCATTACACGATGTGTTTAACTTAGGTTGTGATGAAGTTGCTGATGTAAAAGGTACTTTACCTGATGTGTAAAATCTGATTTGTAAAGATTATTTATAAAAAAGGGTAGAATTTTAATAATTCTACCTTTTTTACTAGCAAAAAATAAAATTTTCTGTATTAATAGTCATGGGGAATATATTCTTAAAATGGTCATTTCAATTACAGAAAAATTTTCAACATTATCATCTATGAGTACTTACAATACTTATATAAATACCCCTGTTCAAAAGCCCCAAACTTCAGTTGTTCAAGTTGATGTTCAAACAGATAAAAAGTTGGAAGAGCAAAAAAATAAAAACAAATTATTGATGCCGTTAAGTTTGGTTGCAGGTGGCGGGATTTTACTATATTTTGGCTTAAAACATCCGTCTTATGAAAAAATGTATAACAAATTTGTAAACGGCAAAATTTTTGATATGGATAAAAGGATGCATTTGTTTACTGCCCGTGTGGTTAACAGATTGAATGATGTAACTTCTGAAGCGACAAAATTTATTCAAGAATTTAAAGCTAAAAGATATATTAATCCTGCAGACAATTTAGGACCTTTAAGAACTTTAAAAGACCCAAGGCAGTTGATACATGCCCAAGATATTGCTTTTGAAACAATTACGACTGCCGGTAATTCTTATTTTAAACCTGGAGCAACTGATTTTGGAGATTTTGGTTCAACTATGAGAAGTCTTATTTGTTCTGCAAGACACGATATGGCAAGAGAGCAAAATATTACAAAATTAGACCTCAATGATTTTATAAAAATTCCGATTGCAAGAAATGAAAAACACGCAGGTTTAATTGAGGCTGCTGAAAATAAATTGATTAGTTCTGTTAATTTTATGAGTATGCAAACAGGCAAAATTATTGATGAACAAACTTTATCAACAATAAAACGTCTGTATGTTCAAATGGCAAATGCAGTTTTAGAATCAAAAAGACGTATCAGACAATCAAAAATGAATGTGATTGATGAAACATATGTAAGAATGTCAAAAGTGCTAGGTTTGAAAGACTTTAAACCAAGTTATCATTCAATTCCTGTTGCATCAGGATTTGATGAATTAACTGCTCAACAATTAAAACCTACAAAATTACCTTCAAAATTAAGAAAAGCTGCTCCTAATAACTCATATTTGAATGCCCTACAAACAAAAGATTTTAGTAATTTAACCGATAAAGATCTTTATGAAATTTTCTATTCAGCAAATTATGAAAATAGTTTGCAGGATTTAGGATTTTTAATAGACAGATTAAGATTAAGACAAGCGGTTGATAAAGCAAAAGCTCCGGAAAGAGCATCCTCATATGATGTGATTATTCCAAAATTAGAATATTTGTCAAAACGACTTCATGAATTTGGTAAACGTGAATTATTTGGGGTTTTAGATAAAGATTTTGATAATATGCGTGTAGAAAATAAACAGGCGTCAGTTTATTATATCCTTAGAGTTGCAAAACGTTTGGGATATCAAAGTCTTCAGGAAATGGATCAGGCTATGATGAAAGAAAATGCTGCATATCCTAACTTGAGTATAAGAAAATATATTCAAATTTTTATAGATAACCCTGATTTATATTTCAGTTAATTTAAAACATGTTAAAAGATATAAACAAACTCCTTTTATAAAATAGTATAAAAGCATGTTCATGATAGAATTTTATTAACAATTATCTAGAGAGATATTTTTACTAAAAGGAGAAAGAAAATTATGACAGAAAAACGAGTATGGCTTTTCAGAGAGGGCGACGCTTCTATGCGTAATCTTCTTGGTGGTAAAGGTGCAAACTTGGCAGAAATGACAAACTTAGGTTTACCTGTTCCTCCAGGTTTAACTATCACAACTGAAACTTGTATGGCTTACATCAATAATGGTAATAAAATGCCAGAAGGTTTAATGGATGAAGTTAAAACAGCTTTGAAAGAAGTTGAAGCACAAAAAGGTCAAAAATTTGGCGATCCAGTAAACCCACTTTTAGTATCAGTTAGATCTGGTGCTAGAGTTTCAATGCCTGGTATGATGGAAACTATTCTTAACCTAGGTTTGAACGATCAAACAGTTGAAGCAATGATTAAATTAACAAACAACCCAAGATTCTGCTATGACTCTTATAGAAGATTCTTAACTATGTTTGGTTCAGTTGCTTGGGAAATGGATAGACAAAAATACTTCGAATCTGAACTTGAAAAAGTTAAAGAAAGAGAAGGCGTAAAACAAGATACAGAAATTTCAGCAGAAGGTTTGAAATCTTTGATTCCTGTTTACAAAAATATTATTAAAGAAGTTACAGGTAAAGAATTCCCACAAGATCCATATGTACAACTTCAAGAAGCTATTGAAGCAGTATTCAGATCTTGGAATATTCCACGTGCTGTTGCTTACAGAAATATGAACAAAATTGATCACAATTTCGGTACAGCAGTAAACGTTCAATCAATGGTATTTGGTAACATGGGTGATGATTGTGCTACTGGTGTATCATTCACAAGAAACCCAGCTACTGGTGAAAACAAATTCTACGGTGAGTACTTAACAAATGCTCAAGGTGAAGACGTTGTTGCTGGTATCAGAACTCCAAAACCTATCGCAGAATTAGAAACAGAAATGCCTGATCTTTACAGACAATATGTTGATATTGCTAAAAAACTTGAACTTGGTTACAAAGACGTTCAAGATATGGAATTCACTATTGAAAAAGGTAAATTATACATTCTTCAAACACGTAACGGTAAAAGAACTGCAGCTGCAGCTGTAAGAATTGCTGTTGAAATGTGTGAAGAAGGAATCATCTCTAAAGAAAGAGCAATCCAATTAGTTGATCCTTATTCAGTTAACCAAATCTTACTTCCATGTTTTGATGCTAAAGCTATGGAAGAAGCTAAGAAAATTTCTTCAGGTGTAAACGCATCTCCAGGTGCAGCTGTTGGTAAAATCGTATTCGATACAGAAGAAGCTGCTCAAAGAGGCGAAGCTGGTGAAAAAGTTATCTTAGTTCGTATTGAAACTTGTCCAGATGATATTCACGGTATGGCAGTTGCTCAAGGTGTGTTAACTCTACGTGGTGGTGCTACTTCTCACGCAGCAGTAGTTGCTAAAGGTATGGGTAAACCTTGTGTATCTGGTTGTGAAGATATTAAAATCGATTTAGATAACGAAACATTAACAGCTGCTGATGGTACTGTTTACAGAAAAGACGACATCATCTCATTAGACGGTGGTAAAGGTCTTGTAATGGCTGGTGCTGTTAAATTAGTAGAAGCTCAAATTGATGATAATTGGAACAAATTCTTCTCTTGGGTTGACGAAATCAGAACAATCAAAGTAGAAGCTAACGCTGATACACCAAAAGATATCATAAATTCATTAAAATTCGGTGCTGAAGGTGTTGGTCTTTGCCGTACAGAACACATGTTCATGGATCCAGAAAGACTTCCTTGGGTACAAAAAATGATTATTGCAGGAACTCCAGAAGCTAGAAAAGAAGCTTTAGCTAAACTTCTTCCTATGCAATATGCTGACTTCTATGCAATGTTCAAAGAATTAGGCGACAAACCTCTAACAGTTCGTCTATTAGACCCACCACTTCACGAATTCTTACCTAACAAAGAAGACTTAATTGCTGAAGTTGCAGCTCTTAAGGCTACTGGTAAAGATGCTTCTGAAAAAGAAGAAATGCTTCACATCGTTGAAGGTCTATCTGAGTCTAACCCTATGATGGGTCTAAGAGGTTGCCGTTTAGGTTTGACTTATCCTGAAATCAATGAAATGCAAGTAAGAGCAATTTTCGAAGCTTGTTGTGATTTAAAAAAAGAAGGTTATAAAGTTC
>JAZSDA010000039.1:0-3072 GCA_045530955.1 Candidatus Gastranaerophilaceae bacterium | reverse complement strand
TCTCCACCTTCAGGGCCTAAATCAATAATATAATCAGCAATCTTTATTAAATCCAAATTGTGCTCAATGATTAAAATTGTATTTCCATTATCAGCGAGCTGTTGAAGGATTTTAATTAACTTATCTAAATCGTGCCAATGTAAACCCACAGAAGGCTCATCAAGAAGATAAAGAGTTTTGCCAGTTGCACGCTTATTCAACTCTGATGCAAGCTTAATTCTTTGAGCTTCGCCACCTGAAAGAGTTGTTGCACTTTGACCTAGTTTAATATAGTCTAAACCAACATCTACGAGAGTTTTTAACTTATTCGCAATCTGAGGAATATTTTCAAAAAACTCATAAGCTTCTTTTACGCTCATTTCAAGTACATCAGCAATTGATTTACCCTTGTATTTAACCTCTAGAGTTTCATTATTATATCTTTGACCTTTGCAGACATCACATTTCACATAAACATCTGATAAAAAGTTCATCTCGATTTTTAAAACACCATCACCTGCACAAGCTTCACACCGTCCGCCTTTTACATTAAAGCTGAAGCGTCCAGGCTTATAACCGCGCATTTTTGCTTCGTTTGTTTTTGCGTATAACTCACGAATAGGTGTAAAAACATCTGTGTAAGTCGCAGGGTTTGAACGTGGAGTTCTGCCGATAGGAGATTGATCAATATCAATAATTTTATCAAAGTTTTCAAAACCTAAAATCTCATCTACACCTTGTGGCTTTGGTTTATTCTTTCTTAATTTATGAATCGCATATTCATAAATTAAATCTTGCATTAAAGTTGATTTCCCAGAACCTGAAACTCCTGTTAGTACAACTATTTTTCCTGTTGGAATATCTAAATCAATATTTTTAAGGTTATTCAAATGAGCGTTTCTAATTTGAAGATAATTTCCATTACCATCTCTTATTTTTTCAGGAATTGGAATTGAATACTCACCGCTCAAATACTTACCTGTAATAGAATCTTCTGCTTTTATAATTGCATTTACCCCTTCGCCGCAAGCTACGATATTTCCCCCATTTACCCCCGCTTTTGGACCAATATCCACGATGTAATCAGCGTTTCTGATTGTGTCTTCATCGTGCTCTACAACGATTAAAGAATTCCCCATATTTCGTAACTTAATAAGAGTTTTAATTAATCTATCGTTATCTCTTTGATGCAGACCTATTGACGGTTCATCTAGCACATAAAGTACTCCTGAAAGCCCACTACCAATCTGAGTTGCAAGTCGAATCCTTTGAGCTTCACCTCCTGAAAGTGTACCCGCTGTTCTTGCGAGGTTTAAATATGATAAACCTACATCGAGCAAGAATTTTAATCTTGCGCGAATTTCATCAAGGATTTGTTTACCAATTTTCATCTGAAAATCTGATAATACCAAATATAAATCTGTTATAAATTCATAAGCTTTATCAATCGGCATTAAACAAAACTCGTGAATATTCACCCCATTTATGCGAACTGCAAGAGGGAATGGCTTAAGCCTAGCTCCTCCGCAAGCCGTGCAAGGAGTGGTTACCATATATTTTTCAATTTCAGCCTTCCAATATTCGCTTTCAACATTGTAATGCTTCATTAGAAACGGAATTACACCGATAAATTTTTGCAATGTGTTTCTATAACGATGGCTTCCGAATTCACGTATTCTCATTGGAATTCGCTCTTTTGAACCGTATAAAATTATTTCTTGATGCTCTGGAGGTAAATCCTGAAAAGGAATTTCGTTATCAATTCCGTATTCAAGACTTACCGCTTTTATTACATCATCATAATATGATGTTGAAGATTTAGACCAAGGGTAAATAGCACCTTCTTTGATAGACTTTGTTTTATCAGGAACCACCAAATCTGGATCAATTTTAAAATCAACTCCAATACCTCCACATTTTTCGCAAGCTCCATAAGGTGCGTTGAATGAAAAAATGCGAGGAGATAATTCTTCGTAACTTAAGTTACAATCAGGACAAGCAAGTTTTTCACTATAAATTAGCTCTTCTCCATCAAGTTTGTCGATATAGCAAACCCCATCAGCTTTTTGTAAAGCTATTTGAACGCTATCAGCGATTCTTGATTTAGCCTCTGGTTTTACAACAACACGGTCTACAACAACTGAAATATTATGTAATTTTGTTTTAGCTAGTTTTATTTCGTCTTCATCAAGGTTGTAAACTTCTCCGTCAACTTTTACACGAACGAAACCTTCTTGTTTCAGCTCTTCAAAAAGTGATTGGTATTCGCCTTTTTTACCTTTAACAAGCGGAGCAAGAATTTGGATTTTTGTTCCTTCAGGAAGCGTTAGAATACTTGTAACTATTTCATCAATCGTTTGTGGTCGAATTGGTTTTCCGCATTTTGGACAAAAAGGAGTCCCAACCCTTGCATAAAGTAAACGCAAATAATCATAAATCTCTGTAACTGTTCCAACAGTTGAACGAGGGTTGTTGCTTGTTGATTTTTGATCAATAGAAATTGCTGGAGTTAGTCCGTCAATATAATCAACATCAGGCTTATCCATCTGACCTAAAAATTGACGCGCATAAGTTGAAAGGCTTTCAATATATCTTCTTTGACCCTCTGCAAAAATTGTATCAAAAGCTAATGAACTTTTGCCTGAACCAGAAACCCCTGTAAACACAACAAGCTGATTCCTTGGAATCTCCAAGGATACATTTTTGAGGTTATGCTCCCTCGCTCCCTTTATTATAATTTTATCTGTCGCCATAACGAAATTATAGCATTAATTTTTTTTATTTGACCAGTTTTATATTAGAAATTATTCTTCTTCGTCAGAATCTTCTGTTTCTTCTTGGAAAAATAAATCAAACTCTTCGCAAGGATCTTCGCTAACAGCTGTTAAAATATAATCATCCAAATCAAAACAAGCAACAGAACCGTACTCAACTTCTTTACCTAATTTGTATGTTGCTTCGTATTTAGTCCATTCTTCATAAAATTCGCCTAATGTATTAGCTTCAAAACCCATTCTTTCAGCAATACTCGCAAATTCTCTTAGTTTAATCTTTTCTATATCAACACCACAGTTTGAATCTGAAAAAGCCAAC